>JBILTA010000552.1:0-4167 GCA_044371785.1 Pirellulaceae bacterium
TTATTGGGAATGGCTTTTTAATGTTCAAGGAGCAGCCGACGGTTATATGCCACCTGCACTTGCCATTCGCAAAGATGACTGGAAACTCTTTGTCAATCATGATGGCTCCAAAGCGGAACTATACAATATCACTATCGACCCAAGCGAACAAAACAACATCTCCTCGCAGCATCCAGACATCACTAAACAACTAACCGAAACGGCCATTACATGGAGCCGTTCCTTGCCAACCAGTGAACTTCGCAACAAACCGCAATTGAGTTCTCAGCGCAAAACTTCCGGCAAAAACACTAATGCTCCTAATTTAGATCGTGCTGCAATCTTTACACGCTGGGATAAGAACAAAGACAAGCAACTTGATCGCGAGGAATACCGTCAAGGTGTAAAGGCGGCCGATCACGAACAACGATTCAAGAACTTTGATAAGGATGGAAGTGGCAATCTCAATTTTGATGAATTTGTCTTTCCGAACGGAAAACCCAATCCATCGCAAAAGCAATTCTGAAGAGGAACCATCCATTATGACTATTACTCGCTCGATCATCGCCTTTGTAAGTCTATTCCTCTGTCTCGTAACAACATCGGCACTTGCTGTTCCACCAAATATTCTATTTCTTCTCAGTGACGACCACTCCTATCCGTACTTAAGCACCTACGCAAACTCGAATGTTCGCACGCCAAATCTTGATCGGCTCGCCGGGGAGGGGATAAAATTCCATCGCTTCTTCACTGCTGCTCCTCAGTGCGTACCATCGCGAGCTTCGTTGATGACGGGTCGTTCACCAGTAGCTGCCCGCATGACTCGCTTTTCATCTCCCTTACCCAAGGATGAAATTACCTTTCCAGAAATTTTGCGTGAACAGGCGGGCTATTTCACTGGGATCTGCGGCCGAAGTTACCATCTCGACGGAAACGCTAGAAGTAATCCTGTGATTGGTGAACTGCTCAAGCAACATAATATGCGAACCTTCTCGGAACGCGTCGATTATTTGAATACCTGCGGTGACGCTGAAGTTGCAAATCAAGTGAAGATTTTTCTGGACAAAGTTCCTGAGGGCAAGCCATTTTTCTTGTGGGCCAATTTCAGTGATCCTCATCATCCCTGGAATGCAAATGCGAAATTCCGCCCTGATCCGAGCACATTGAAGCTCCCTGCGCACTGGCCCGATCTCCCTGGCGTGCGTAAGGAACTCGCCGATTATTGTGCTGAAATCAATCATCTCGACCAGACCATCGCTGGTATCATCGCCCTACTTGAAGAGCGAAAACTACTTGACGATACACTCTTAGTTTTCTGTGGCGATAACGGTGCCGCCTTGCCGCACGGAAAAGGCTCGCTATATGACCCTGGTTCGAATGTCCCGTTTTTTGTACGTTGGCCTGGCTCCATCACAGCCAATCGAGAGTCGTCGGCACTCATCAGTGGCGAAGATCTCGCTCCGACCATTCTGGAAGCAGCTGGCCTCAAGCCGCACGAACGTATGAGCGGTAAAAGTTTCCTTCCCCTTTTGAAGGGCGAGACCTTCGAACCTCGCAAATATATCTTTGTAGAACGAGGCCCACATGGCTCAGCCCCAGTTACAGTAAACATGACGAACTCCGGCTACGACCTATCTCGTGCTGTTCGCAGCGACCGCTACAAGTTCATCTACAATTGTACGCCGTGGATTCCCTATTCACCTGTAGATTCTGCCGGCGGATCGGCCTGGAAACAGATGCAAGAAGCACATAATAGCGGGAAACTTGAGAGCAATTTGGATTCAACCTATTTCACGAAACCGCGCCCCGTCTACGAACTTTATGATTTGGAAGCGGATCCCTCAGAGTTACATAATTTGAGTGGGAAACCCGAATTAGCTGAGATCGAAACGGAAATGCGCAGAGCGATGGCCGAAAAAATGATACTCGACTTTGATTATTTGCCACTGCCAAAGTGAGATCCGCGACGAGGAGACCACGATAAGGTGCTGCTCTAGCGCAGCGCTATTCCGATTTTAGACCGGCCGTATTAATGACTACAACCTTGTACCGATCCGCTTGCGCAGCCCCCTCAGCCTTTTCGTCGACATAGACCATTTCCATCAGTGGTTGCTGCGGTGTGTCGCTGTATTGCAATCCTTGGAACAGAGGTCTTCCAAAAGGATTCTTGACGTTGTTGCCAAGCGTGGCGATCAGGGTCCCATCTCGATAAATCTCAAAAGCCGCAATGCCACTTTCCAAATCACCTTCTGTGCTCCAGCGAATCTCTTTACCTCTTACTTCGATTGCCGTCACTTTCGAGGGAGCTGTCGTATCCATTACGTTGGTGTCCTTGACGTATTGTTCCCAAAGCTTGGCGGTCCGCTCATCGATATGCCAACTCGCCTGCAGTTTATTGCCATCAAACGTTTTTTCCGAAGCTGCCTGGGAGCCATTGATTTCGCTATACCAAGCAGATTTCAAGTCAATCGAATTCAGTTGATGAGATCCATCCACCGCTAGGCGTGCAGTCATACAGGCATCAAGCCATGGTATGGCCAGATAACGCTGATTACCACACTCATGACTCGTAAGCGGATCAATGGCAACAGCTATGAAACCACCCTTACTTCGAATCGCTTCAAAGAAAACTTGATTCGCAGGCCAAACTCCCGCAAAACGACCGGTAGTATCCGACACACCTTCCTCGGTTCCCAAATTGCACATGATCGGAACCTGTAAGGCTTCATCACGAAGCACATGAGCCTTGATTCCACCACGCTTTTCATCCGGTTGTAGTAACGGAACACCCGAGCGCAACCAAGCGGCCGCAACTCGTTCAGGGTACAGTAATGCCATACCGCCACACCAATGTCCACCTCCACTATGCCCCCACAATACCCAGGGAACATCGGCTAACTCAGCGTGACCACTGAGCTTCCCTAAATCTCGCAACGCGTTTCGGAACGCCTCACCAGAGCCATTGCGAGGATCGCACCACATTTGGCAGTCAGCCTTTTCAGGCTGCTCATAAGCAGGAGCCAACAAGGCACAAGAATGTTTCTGCGCAAGTGCCTGCCAGTGAAGATCAAAAGCTCCGGTGAGCCCCGACTTACATGAACCTTCACCGCATCCGTGTTGATGAACAATAACTCCGCGCAACTTTGCAACACCCGGCGGTACCCAAACCGTGTAGTTAACACCGAAAATCAATTTTCCTGCTTCAGTCGCCGGTTCATAACGCACACGATAATAAGGAGCTTTGGCTTCTGGAAAAACATCGTAAGGCGCTGTTTGCGCAAAAACCGTCCAGCCGCAACACAGTAGCCCAAAAGATAGCACCAAGCTTCGAAGTTGCATCAACATGATGTCGAGTTCCCAAAAGCGTCAAATAGGACAAGAAAAAAGGAAGAAATATAGCTTAGCCAACCACTTCAAAACCATTGACACCACTACTGGTGCTGTTTCCAAATCGATCCACTTCCATGTTCATATGTTGTACGAGCGACACAAACAAGTTGGCTAAAGGCAAGTTGTTCTTTTCATCAAATGCCAAATGTTGTCCATGCCGGAAGCTACCTCCCGCGACAATCGTTGGCACATTGTGCCAATCATGGCTACTGGCGTTTCCAAGATTCGACCCGAACAGAATTGCCGTTTGCTCAAGCAATGGACGTCCATTTTCTTCGATCGATCGCATCTTAGTTAGAAACTCTTCGAAGGCGGTGAATTCCGCCGCTTCGATCACTTGCAATTCGGCAATTTTCTCTGGATCTTTTCCATGATGCGACAAATTATGCCAATCATTTTTGACACCATCGATCGTCGGTACGGCGTTCATACCACTTAACTGAAACGTGACGTTGCGCGTAGAGTCACTCTGTAAAGCAAGAGCGATCATATCGTACATCAAGCGTTGTTTGCCGATCGCATCGTTACGATCTGCTATATCGCGAGGCTCTTTAGCATCGGTTGTAGGTTTCGGTTTGTTGACCCAACCTTCGGAAATCTGTAAACGATTCTCTAGATCGCGTACAGCCGACAGATACTCATCCAATTTATTGCGGTCTTTGGAGCCTACCTCCCGTTCCAACTTTTTGGCCTGGCCGAGGACGGTATCCAAGATACTGCGACCTCGTTCCAACTTTCGCATCTCTTGCGCAACCTCCTGCGGTGTCCCGGTCATGAAGAGAGCGCGAAACAAACGCA
>JBILTA010000553.1:0-4157 GCA_044371785.1 Pirellulaceae bacterium
CAACCCACCAAAATGGCCATGCATAGTGCTCCCATGAACGAGCCAATGGTGAAGCGTGAACACAACCACAGCGAAATAGTTTTCATGACCATCCAATAACGTATCCGTTCAGGCGTTACTCAAAAGAATCCCGAATTTCCTTGCCACTGATTATAGCCGGTTCTTGCTGTGCGGAGAGTTCCGTTTGTAGTGATTGGATGAAGTTTGGTGGGGTCAGACTCATGAAACCTGGGGGTTTTTTCTATTTCGGCAAAAGTTCCGGAGGGGATGCGAATCAGTCGTGACCTAGTTTTTCGCATGAGTGACTTGGCGACAAAGCGTTCTCCGACGCTATCGCCATTTAAATAGGCATTAAAAAATTCGGACAACACGATGGGTTCTGTACCAAGCTTCTCTCGAAGTAATTCCTCTCCAGGCAGTGCTACTGCCCCGCCAACGACTAATTTCCAAGAAGCATCCGCGCTCGATTTAGAGCGTCACTTGGAAGTTTTTCGCTATGGTGCGTTTGATTTGACCGACGCAATTCGACCTGCGTTAAGTCTGCCAATTGTTCCACGACAGGGCTTTCGACATGATTGCTATTCCGATGATACGGCTGGCGTCAAAGTCCCTGTTATCATGGCAGCCGCGTCTCGCGAGCGTCTGTTTGATCTGTTCATCGATCTGATCGATCCACTAGGGCCAGTTGTCGATGTTGTAATCGAAACAAGTCATTATGGTAGCGACGGCGCCCATCAAGACTTGTACCGCGAACATATCGATATGCCAGTTCTCAAGAGCATTCTCTACGATTATGAAGAGCTATTGCTCAATGACGGCTGTGCGGGAATCGCCGTATTGAACCCTGCGAAACAACAAGAAGTTCAATTCGACGAACATAAGATGATGATCATCTACGGCACACCGCTCGAACACTATGAACGAATCTTGATCTCACACGATGTTTACATCGATTCGAAGATCAAGTTTTTGACAGAAGCTGAGCATGTGCATTCGAGCAGTGAAAAATACTATGATCATTTGATGCAACTGGCGATGCGATTGGGCATAGACGGTATCGAGTGATCGTGAGCATTGCTAAAGCATTCCATTAGATAAAAGCCAACTCAACCAGCTATCGGTTCAAGCATCCTCTATGTCTTGGACCGATAGAGTTGATGGGTCTTTATATATTGCTCGACCGCTCGTGGCATACGAAAACGGAGGCTTCGTCCTGCGGCAGCCCGTTCGCGTAATTCTGTACTGCTGATTTCAATCAGTGGCATAACCACTTTCATCGAAAGGGTTTGTTGGAATTTTTCTGGTTCCAAAAGTCCCTCTAAAATATGCCAAGCGATATTGGTGTGCCCTCCCCTACCGACTACGACAATCCACGCGAGTCGGCAAATCTCTTCAGGCTCTTTCCACTTCAGAAAGTCGACCAACGAGTCTGCTCCCATGAGCAGAAACAGTTCGGCATCCGGCAGCTCTCGATGTAATTCACGCAGAGTCTCCACGGTATAGCTAACGCCACCACGCTCAACTTCCCGCGAATCCAAGACGAAGGACTCCTGGCCGGCCACCGCGAGTTGCAGCATTTCCAGGCGTTGTTTGTCTTCGGAGGGATATTGGTCCACTTTAAATGGCGAAACATGTGCGGGGATTAGGCGAACTTCATCGAGCCCCAGCTGCTCACGACATGTTTCCGCCACGAGCAAATGCCCCACATGGATCGGGTCGAAACTACCCCCATAGATTCCAATACGTCGCTTTGTCATCTCGGAGCTTCCCTAAAAAACCGTTACAATACGTGAATACGTACACTATAGGGACTCGGGGGGATGATCAAGTCGTCTCGGCTGAGAGAAGCAGATGGAGCAGGTGAATGTCGACTGGACCTCAACAAGGGGATTTATTTGATCGAGAGATTCCCCCTTGGGAGATCGATGCCGATTGCCAGTGTTGGGCTGCATCTGTTGTTTTCTCGGAACCCCCGCACGGACCATTTTCATATCGCATCGATCTTCCACTGCAAAATGTGTTGAAGCCGGGCATGCGAGTTTGCGTTCCTCTCGGACGCGGGAACCGGAGCGTCACCGGATATTGTGTCGACGTGTCGATGGTCCAGCAGCATCCCAATTCTCTGAAAGCCGTTTTGTCTGTAGAAGATGAACAGCCACTTTGCAGTAGCCATTTGCTGAAGTTGATGCAGTGGATGAGCGACTACTACATGGCGAGTCTCGGTCAAGTATTTGAAGCGGTAGTGCCTGTAGGTGTCCGTGAATCAGCCGGCGTCAAGGAACTACTACATTTACAACCCAAGCCTGACCTTTCACCTCAAGAAATTGAAAAACTGACTACCAAGCAGCGGCAGGTTGTGGACTATCTAATTCAAACCGGCGAGCCAATGTCGATCGAGCAACTCAAAGAAGCGACGGGTTGTTCGGTGGATGTCATGCAGAGGCTGCGCAAGTCGGGAATCCTAATCGGCCACACGATTCGCAGTTTCGCCCAAGCCCAGCCTGTTGTTTCGACCCAATTGCAGCCTCCCGCCGCGCTCAACGTCGATCAACGTCAAGCTTTGCAGCAGATCAAAGTGGCAATCGACTCACGGCAACAACAGACCATTCTTTTGCACGGTATCACCGGCAGCGGCAAAACGGAAGTTTATATTCAAGCCATCGAATATGTGATTCGACTTGGACTTCAGGCGATTGTCTTGGTACCCGAAATCAGTCTTACGCCCCAAACACGAGCTCGCTTTCAACAGCGACTCGGAAAAATCGCCGTCTTGCATAGCCATATGACCCATGTGGAGAAGCACCAGCAATGGCAACGTATTGCTGCAGGCGAAGTTTCAGTGGTCATCGGACCGCGCAGCGCGATCTTTGCACCCGTCCCAAAGCTTGGCCTGATTGTGTTGGATGAAGAGCATGAGCCCTCCTTCAAGCAAGAAACCATTCCTCGTTATCACGCTCGAGACGTGGCCGGATATCGAGCCATGCTTGAGCAATGTACGGTAATACTCGGCTCCGCAACCCCTTCGTTAGAATCTTGGCAGCGAACGTTGGATGGGAAATACCAATGCGCCTCAATGCCGCGTCGCATACACAATCGGCCTTTGCCCGATGTGGAGATAATCGACCTGCGACTGCAAAAAATGTCGCCGCAAGTTGGCTCCATCAGCCGCCCTTTGGCGGAATCGATTGTGCAGACGATTCGCGATGATGGCCAGGTGATTTTATTATTAAACCGCCGTGGTTTCGCGACCGCAATTCAATGTCCCAAATGTGGCAGCGTAGCCAATTGTCCACATTGCGATCTAGCGCTCACCTTTCATCAAGATGGCAACAAAGCCGTTTGTCATTACTGCGATTATCACATCCCACCTCCTCCACGCTGTTGGACATGCGACTTCGATGCAATGCAATATGGCGGAACAGGTACGCAGCGTTTAGAAGAAGAGGTCAAACGCCGCTTTCCCAGCATCGCCATGGCTCGAATGGATAGCGACACGATGCGCAAGCCGGGGAGCCACGAACGGGTGTTGAACGCGTTTCGAAACGGTGAAATCAAATTGCTGCTGGGAACACAGATGATCGCCAAGGGACTCGATTTTCCCAATGTGCTTCTGGTCGGTGTTATCAACGCCGACACCGCCCTGCACTTTCCAGACTTTCGGGCTGCAGAAAGAACGTTTCAATTGGTGACTCAGGTCGCAGGCCGCACGGGGCGTGGCGAACGACGCGGACTCGTATTGGTGCAAACCTATTCTCCCGAACATCCAGCCATCATGGCGGCTTCTAAACACGACTTTCACACCTTTGCTAAAGGTGAGTTGGTCCATCGTCAGCGACTAGCGTATCCACCCTGGGGCTCGCTGGCTCGAGTCATTTTTCGCGGCGAATTGGAAGAAAAACTCGAAGCCTTCGCGGCCCAATGGACTCAGTTTACAGAGCGGGCAATCGCCAATAGCGGCGTTGAATGCCGAGTGCTAGGACCAGCCCCACCCCCCATCGCCAAACTGCGTGGCAAATATCGCCAGCATCTGCTTCTACAATCAAGCGAATCAAAAATCCTGAACCGAATCCTAAGGCAAGTATCTACGGAAATCAAAACACCAGAAGATATTCAATGGGTGATCGACATCGATCCAATTGATATGTTGTGATTTAGTG
>JBILTA010000554.1:0-4155 GCA_044371785.1 Pirellulaceae bacterium
CGACGGTACAAGACTTATTGAAAGCGACATGCCTGAACTCCCTTTTGAGGTCCACGGATTAAATGTTGAGCTTGGGCAAACAGTACAGGCAGGAGAATTGCTGCTTAATCTTGCTAATCACCAATCGCTGTATGTGGTGGGGCATGCCTTTAAGCAAGACGCAGAAGTGCTCGAACGAGCGGCGCTGAGCGGGACAGCAGTAAAATTGGAGTTTGCAGAAGATGCCCCAGCATTTTGGCCCGATATAAGCCAAGATTATACCATCAGGCATTTATCGAACACCGTAGATGTGAATTCGCGTACGTTTGATTTCTTCGTACCCTTAAGCAATCAGCATCAACAGTATGAGAAAGACGGGAATGTTTTTCTGGTCTGGAGGTATCGGCCTGGCCAGCGTGTTCGTATTGATGTGCCGGTAGAGAAACTCGAAAATGTTTTTGTATTTCCGGTTGGAGCGGTTGTTAAAGAGGAAGGAGAAGCATTCGTTTATCAGCAGAACGGCGATCTCTTTAAGCAACTCTCTGTGCATGTGGTTTACCAAGATCGATTGAACGCAGTAATTGCCAATGATGGATCAATAACCCCCGGGACATTTGTTGTTCAAAATGCAGCGGCATCCTTACGCCGAATTCTCAAGTCGCAAGCAAACAGTGGTCATCAGCCGGGCATGCATGTCCATGCAGATGGTACTGTCCACGCGGCTCACTAACGAATTTGCTCAAGGATAAGCCATCATGCTAGATAGACTGATTCGTGCTTCGCTTCGATATAGAACTGTCGTACTCATTGTTTGCTTGGTAATAATTTTCTATGGGACGTATCTCGCGTCACAGATGAGCGTCGACGTATTTCCAGATTTGGATCGTCCCCGCGTCGTGATCATCACGGAAGCTCCGGGCTTAGCGACAGAAGAGGTTGAAACACTGGTAACACAACCGCTGGAAGTAGCATTAATGGGAGCCAACGGTGTGCAGGATGTACGGAGTCAAACGACAGCAGGACTAAACGTTCTGTACGTTGAATTTGATTGGTCTACGGAAATACGAGCAGCCCGCCAGACGGTTAACGAACGCCTAACCACTTTGGAAGGTCAGTTGCCAGAGGGTATTCGTCCGCAGATGACGCCCCCGTCTTCTATTATGGGCCAGATCGTTATCGCTGGGATCTATCGTCAAAGAGGGCCACAGGGTGGAAAGTTAGCACCGATTGCTAATAGCGATTTGATATGCGAACTAATCGAAAGCGAGCGGGTGGGAAGTGAGGAACTTCCCAAACTGTTTCTTTGGAAAGTCACCAACCGGCAGCATCCAGATACTTGGGAAGCTCTAACGTGCGACATCCTTAAGTTAGAGAAGAAAGTAAATCGCTCTTTTCAGTCCCATTGGTTCGCTGAAATCGAGTATAAGTCGAGCCGCTTCGAAATCAGTTTTCGCAGTGATTCGGAGTTGAACGCCGAATTAAGAACACTTTCTGATTGGGTTGTGCGTCCTAGAATTCTGAAAGTGAATGGGGTTGCCGAAGTTTTTATGCAAGGGGGCGATCGCAAGCAGTATCAAGTTCTAATCGATCCATCCGCATTACAGGAATATCATGTAACGCTTCAAGATGTGAGTCGGGCATTGCGTGGGAGCAATGTAAATGCAAGTGGTGGTTTTGCGATCGAAGGAGAAACAGAGCGGTCGATACGAATATTGGGGCGGCTGGGACAACGTTCAGAAAGTGTAATTGAGGAACTTGAGAAGATACCTGTGGCAGTGACACAGCAACGGAGCGTGCTTTTGTCGCAGATAGCGCGCATCGTTGAAGGAGCGGAACTGAAGCGAGGTGATGGAAGTATTAATGCACAAGACGGAGTGGTCTTCTCGGTTGTAAAACAGCCTCATGTCGATACGCGGCGATTGACCAACGATATCGTGAATGTGTTTGAAGAGGTCGAAGCATCTTTGCCTAAAGATGTCGTTATTCGTTCCGACCTCTTTCAGCTTCGCAATTTCATCGATCGTGGTATCTTTAACGTGGCAGAAGCACTGATTATCGGTGCAACGCTCGTTATCTTTGTACTGTTTCTTTTCTTGCTTGACCTGCGCACAACGTTTATCACTCTCACCGCTATTCCATTGTCTTTGGTTATTACGGCACTCGTGTTTCGACTCATCAGTTGGGTGAGCGGAAATGATCTGTCGATTAATGTGATGACCTTAGGTGGTATCGCAGTTGCAATGGGAGAGCTGGTCGATGATGCAATTGTGGATGTCGAGAATATTTTTCGTCGCCTTCGCGAGAATCGTCATAGCCAACAGCCCAAGCCGGTATTGGAAGTGATTTACCTTGCTAGTGTGGAAATTCGTAACGCCATATTGTTCGGCACTGCCGTGGTCATTCTTGTGTTCATTCCGCTCTTTGCTTTATCTGGAGTCGAAGGACGTTTATTCGCACCGTTGGGACTTGCTTACATCGTCTCTATTTTGTCTTCGTTTTTGGTTAGCCTCACAGTTACGCCCGTATTGTCCTACTATCTTCTGCGAAACTCGAATCGTAAAGAGCAAGCAAATGATGGTTGGGTGTTGCGGACTTTAAAGTACCTTGCAAGTCCGCTTATTCGAGTCAGCATGAGAGTACCACTGTTCTGGCTGATTCTCACCTGGTTTGCGTTTGGCGTTGCAGCCTGGCAGCTGACAAAGCTGGGGCGTAATTTTCTACCAGCTTTCGATGAAGGGAGCGTGCAAGTCAACGTCACATTGCCCCCTGGTGCATCGTTACAGGCAAATAATCAGGTTTCAAAGAGTATTGATGATGTCTTTTTATCGATGCAAAAGAATCAAGTTAATCCTGATGGAGAGATTCTTAATTTTGTGCGGCGATCGGGAAGGGCTCAAATGGATGAGCACGCTTCGCCCGTTAATGTGAGTGAGTACATTCTGAGCATTGATCCCAACAGTCATACTGAGCGGGATGAATTCATAGATCGTATTCTTGAACGTCTTAAGGAGGATGTTCCCGGTGTAGGTATCGAAGTTGAGCAACCTCTAGCGCATTTGATCAGTCACATGGTATCAGGAGTGTATGCACAAATCGCAATAAAGATACAGGGTGAAGATCTCGATACGTTATTGCGTTTAGCGCATGAAGCAAAAGGAGCATTGGGGTCGATTGAGGGTATCACGGATCCGATGGTGGAGCCGATTCAAATGACCTCAGAGTTGCATATTCAACTTCGAGGCGATGACCTAGCGTATTACGGGCTGACGCGGCGCGATGTTGCGGACGTATTGCAGACCGCATTGCAAGGTGAAGTTGTCACCGAAGTTTTGGAGGGCCAAAGAAGATACGATCTAATGGTCCGTTTAGAAGAAACCTATCGTACTGATTATGCGAATCTGGGGCGTTTGCGATTACATTTGCCGCATGTTGAAGGTCAAGCCGAACGTGGGCAGATAGAATTGCGCGAGATTGCGGACGTTACAGAGGGAGTTGGGCCGAATTCGATAAATCGCGAGAACGCTCGCCGGCGAATTGTGATTCGATGCAATACGCAGGGACGTGATCTAGCTGGGGCAGTGAAAGAGATTCAGGCGAAACTTGATACACATTTGCAATTGCCAACAGGGTATTTTATCGAATACGGTGGACAATTTGAAAGCCAACAAACTGCGACCAGGATGATCTTGATTCTGGCTTGTGTTTCTGGATTAGGCATGTTTGCTGTGTTGCTAATACTGTTTCCTTCAATACGCATTGTTCTTCAAATTCTTAACGCCCTTCCTACTGCATTTGTCGGTGGTGTGTTGGCGTTGGTTCTTACCGATCAGACGTTGACTGTGGCTAGTTTGGTTGGGTTCATCAGCTTGGGTGGAATAGCCGTACGCAACGGTATTCTGCTCGTAACTCACTATCTGCATTTGATGACGGAGGAAGGAGAAGAATTCTCGCAGCAAATGATCTTGCGGGGAAGCTTAGAGCGGCTCGCGCCTGTGCTCATGACTGCTTTGACAGCTGGTATAGGCTTGATTCCTCTGGTGGTAGGTGGCGATGAGCCTGGTCGAGAAATTTTGTATCCGGTCGCAACCGTTATTGTGGGCGGACTATGTACTTCAACGTTTTGTGAGTTCTTGATTCATCCAGGAATTTTTTACAGGCTAACTGGTCAGGATGCTA
>JBILTA010000555.1:0-4138 GCA_044371785.1 Pirellulaceae bacterium
CCCTGAAGCACCGATCTTCGCTTTGAGGGCCACCAAATCTTTGGCGTCCACTAAAACATGATCAACGACAGGAATTGGGTCTTGCCATATCTGTGGCTCAGGAACTTCAGGCCCCAGCAAACGACTCACTGGCCCCATATCACGATGAGTCAGCTTGTACCAAGCTTTGGCAAACGCTTTTGCAAATTCAGCCGGATTATCATGGAAACGTTTCGATATAGGACCATAAATCGGGTCCAGCCTCAGCGCCATATCGGTCGTAAACATCATCGGTGCATGAGTCTTTGTATCATCATGTGCATCCGGCACAGTTCCTTGAGCAGCAGTCTCTTTTGGTGTCCACTGCCATGCGCCGGCAGGACTCTTCGTGAGCTCCCATTCATATCCGAATAGATTTTCGAAATAACCATTGGACCATTTCGTTGGCGTAGCCGTCCAAGCACCTTCTAGACCACTGGTGATCGTGTCGCCGCCATTACCTTTACCAAATTTGTTTTTCCAACCAAGCCCCTGCTCCTCGATGCCAGCCCCTTCTGGTTCAGGACCAACGTTACCTTGCGGTGAAGCAGCTCCGTGTGCCTTACCAAAAGTATGACCACCGGCAATCAAAGCTACCGTCTCTTCATCATTCATCGCCATACGTGCAAACGTTTCACGTATGTCTTTGGCTGCAGCCAGAGGATCAGGCTTTCCGTTGGGCCCTTCCGGATTTACATAAATCAGACCCATTTGCACTGCTGCCAATGGGTTTTCCAAATCGCGATCACCGCTGTAACGCTGATCACCCAACCATTCACTCTCTGGTCCCCAATAGATATCTTCCTGTGGTTCCCACACATCTTCTCGACCACCCGCAAAGCCCAGCGTTTCAAAGCCCATAGACTCCAACGCTACATTGCCAGCCAACACCATTAAGTCGGCCCACGAAATTCGACTGCCATACTTTTGCTTGATAGGCCATAACAATCGTCTCGCCTTATCCAAGTTGGCATTATCGGGCCAACTATTCAGTGGTGCGAAACGTTGCGTACCATACCCAGCCCCACCTCGTCCATCCGAAACTCGATAGGTTCCCGCGCTATGCCAAGCCATACGAATAAACAGTGGACCGTAATGCCCGTAGTCAGCGGGCCACCAGTCTTGCGAAGTTGTCATCAACTCACGCAAATCTTTTTTGACCGCACCTAGATCCAGCTTCTTGAATTCTTCTGCATAACTGAATCTCTCTCCCATTGGATTCCCCTTCGGAGAGTTCTGATGCAAGATCTGAAGATTCAGCTGCTCCGGCCACCAATTGCGTGTCCCCATTCCTCCAGCCGCAGTCGTTCGCTCACCAACAGGCCGCTTTGCACCACCTACCACCGGACAAGCTTCGACCCCAGCCATACCCTTTTCTCCCGTCGCTTCGCCTGCTGCAGTTGAGCCGATTCCAGATTGCCCAAACACGGACGTAGCGGTGCACAGAACGGCACACCCAGTCAGAAGTCGCAAAAATTGCATTCTCTTGCTCATGTTATTTCCCTAACGTTGAGAGGACTTGGATTCGTCCGCGCGGACCAATCATTTCACCACATCCCAACTCTAGGCGCGATCTACTGATAAATCCAATGCATATTAGAGATAGTAACTATGCATGAAACGCATCATCCGAAGAATGCACGGAAACTCGAGTGAAAACCAAATTTCCTTTGGTTCTAGATTCACCAACGGACGATCAGCAATGGAAACGATTACCTCAAAAAGCACTGATCATAACGCTAGGACAACTCACTCACTTCACTGCCCCAAGTGTCTATTCGACCTTCAGTTTTCGCCGATAGATCTTCGCCCCATGGGCGATATAGAGTGTGCTGTGATCCGCTCCAGCCAAAATGCAGGTCGTCAACGGTTGCGATTTGTCTACCTTGGGGAGAACACCGCACGGTCTTCCAGTCGGATCGAAAACCTGCACACCTAACTCGCTGGTAACGTAATAACGCCCCTTCTTATCTACTGCCATCCCATCTCCCTTCGATGCCGTGATATAGGGAGGCGGTTCGTTGAACTTGAAATCACCTGCAGGGTCAATCGGCAATCGCATCGGCAGCGTAGGAGACTTCGCATCCAATGCGCCACCTTCTAGAACTCGAAACAACCAAGTGGACTCACCTCCATAATCAGAGACCGCCAAAGTTCCACCATCATTAGAAAGCGCGATTCCATTGGGCTTCTCAATTCCCTCATCCACCATCTTTACCGTCTTTTTCACCGGATCGATCGACGTGACTTGCTTCTTCCCGGTCTCAGTAATCAAAACATACCCGTCGCGCGTTACGGCTAAATCATTTGGTTTTACACCCTCAACAATAACTTCCGTTTCTCCGGTGTTTACATCGATCGAAATCAGGCGGTCTTTTGAGCCTTGGCACGCGTACAACCTTGCGGGATCCGAACCAAATTCTAGACCGCTAACAGACTCCGCCGAAATGCGAGTCTTCTCACCCGTCTTTGCATCGATTCGATAAACTCCCGGCTCCCGCATATCGCAGAAATAAAGATTGCCTGCTTGATCCGCGCAAAGACCATCCGCAAATCCAAGATTATCGACCGCAACCTCCCAAGACTCACCTGGAATCAATAAATTCAGCAGCGTCAGGTCACCTCCCAAATCGCCCCGAGTGTCATAAATCGGTGTGTGCTTCTCACTGCGCCACAGCCACTTCATCGCCTCAGGAAATTTTGCTCCACCAAAATCGGCATTATGAGCATAGCCTTCAGCCCAGTCGAACCTAAGATCATAACCCATATACTTGAGCGAGGAGGCCATCAACTGATTAGCCCATGGCCAACTTCCAAAAGCATTGTCGATGTCACCGCTAGTATCCGCCATATAAACGCGGATGGGCTTCGGTTCGGTCTTGCGCACCCAACTCGGAAAAACATCCCCACCCCGAAGGTTCGTGAAACTTCCGACGCTGGAATAAACTTTGCCGAACTGATCAGGTCGCTCCCAAGCCACATTGAATGCGCAAATGGCTCCAGAGCTTGATCCACCGATCGCCCGCATTTCCGGATCACCAGAAATACGATACAGTTTTTCTACCTCGGGAATAATCTCTTCTAGCAGGAATCGACTGTATCGATCACCGAGACTATCGTATTCGTAACCGCGATTAGAAAATTTATTGTCCTTCAATGGCTTAGCTGGATCATGTCCCGGATTGATGAAAACAGCGATCGTTACGGGCATTTCCCCTTTTGCAATCAAGTTATCAAATACAACAGGCACGCGCCAGCGACCTTTCGGATTCCGCATGCCATGCCCATCTTGAAATATCATTAAAGCTGCTGGAGTCTCTGGCTTATACTGCGCTGGCACATAAATGGACCAATCCCTTGTCGTCTTCGAAAAGACCTTCGACTCCCACGCAGGCATCTCAATGACCTTACCCTGTGGCACATCATCACGCGTTATGGCATCGGGATGAGGCTCCCATGTTGGCTTCGTTTCCACGATGGGAATGTTTGTCGAGACCGCGTTGTCATCCCATAGCCAACGAAGCGCATTGGGCAAATCTTCACCACCCCATTTGCCGCTGTGGCCCCCGTCAGTCATCGTCAGCTTATAGGTATACCCTGCAAACTGCAGAGCAGCAGCTAAATCTTGATTCCCCAACGGCCAATTTCCGTGCAAGTTATTCAGATCATCTCTTCCCTCTTGCAAGTAAACTTTGAGCGCTTTCGGATTCGCTTTCGTTTTGCGAACCAAACCTGCGTATGCCCAGCCACCGCGGATGTTTGTAAAACTACCGATGTGACTGATCACTTTTCCAAATTGATCCGGCCTCTCCCAGGCAATCGTAAAAGCACAGATACCACTTGAAGAAATGCCGCATACAGCTCTCCTTCTCGGATCGTTGGAAACGTTCAGGTCCTTCAATGCAACCGGCAGAAATTCATCGATCAAAAACTTACTATACCGATCACCTAATGAATCGTATTCAAACGATCGGTTACTTCGATCAGCTGCCCCATCGCGCTTAGCTTTTATAACACCCGGATTCACAAACACCGCGACTGTAACCGGCATCGCTTTCTGATGAATCAAATTGTCCAACACAATCGGAACACGAAACGAACCGTCGGTACTGGAGTACCC
>JBILTA010000072.1:0-13157 GCA_044371785.1 Pirellulaceae bacterium
AGTGCAGCTTGGCCGCGTTGTCCATCTGGCATTTGGTAAACGAGTGTGCAAAGCTCAGGGACCTCGGGTACGGTTGTGTCGGCAACGATGCGGAGAATTCCTGATCCGCCGCGAGGTACAGAAACTTTCGAATCGGTAAAAGCAAGAGCTTGTCGACGCGTAGTGGTTTCACCTGAAAAGCCGGGTATCACCAATTGAATTCCATCTGCATAGAGTCTCGATTGACGAGGCCACGTCTCGGATGACAACGCGAATAAACGCTTGACAGCCAGAACGAACCACGAACTGTTGGTAACACCTGAAGAGATGGTGGCGATGAGCAAAAGAAGGCTCACCAACACACGAAGACCAAGTGGCTTCCAATCGAAAACTTCCGAGACTTTAAGTGGGCTCACCAAGTTTTCCGCTTCAACTGAAACCTGACCTACCATGGCTCTATAGAGTTCTGGATTGGTTTCAGGGGGTGCGGGTTTATTGGCCAGCTCGATTGCGGTTAAGACCTTTCCCTTCAATTGTGGGAATTGACGTTCCAAAAGGTTGGCCGCCGAAGAATCGCTGACCTTGACGAATAAGCGGGAGAGTCCCACACGATAGAGTAAAACCAGCGCGCCAATTACAACAATCGCCAAGGCGATACCACGTATGGGAAGCGGCATTTCGGTGCTGCCAACGCGGATGGGCAAATAGTCGGCGGCCGTAACGAGCCAGAACAAACTTAGCACCCAGATAATGAGCCAACAAATTGCGTCCCAAGCGACATACGTACGAATACCTCGGCGAACTTCATCAAGCCGCTTTACGATATTCGGGGGTATGGTTTTGGGACCTTCAGTGGCCATCGTTTTCCGTTGTTATGCAGTTTGGTGTTTAGGCTAGTTTATTGAGACGTCGCAGCAGCCACTCTAGCGAAAGTGCTCCGCCAATCAAAGCCATCAATGCGGCCATTAAGCGCAATTGAAACTTCTGATCGGGTGTACCGAGAATCTTATTGACTTGATCTTGTGTAGGAGTAACGGCGAGCAATGCAGGTACTCCAGCTGGATTGGGCTTCAAGGCATCCGCTAAGGTCGGGTAATACTGACCATTAGCCCGCAAAGCCAATTCAGCTAACAATGGATCATTGCGTTGTGGCATCTGAACTTCGCGTGCAGGTACCTTTGCTAATACTTGTTGATTGAGAATCTCCTGCTTGCCTAGAGAGCCGAGCGGCAATTCCATTTCAAATAGTCCCTCACTGCCGCAAACAAATTGTCCAACATAAACCCCTGGTTGGCCGGCATCTTGTAGTGGACGCAGAACAATGGTCGACAGTCGACCATTTGGATCGCGAAGATTGGCTTTCACTTCGCTTTCCGTTAAGGGTTGAAATTTCTCATCTTTGAGTACGGCTCGAACGGCAACTTGTTCCCCCACCATCGTTTCTTCTTTATCGAACAGAAGTATGCCACGATCGGAATCACGTAATAGACGTCCTTGGGAGACCCATCGGATCAGTTTGGTGTAATAAGTATCGAAATAGGCATCGGACAACTCGCGAACTCGCCATATTTCGCCGGAACCCTGGAAAAAGACTCGCCCCGCACCATAAAATTGTGCCGCCATGTAAACCGGTTGTTGTCCATTGCGACCGCTGGTTGGATCGGAGAACGTTGCAATAACTCTAGCGCCCGGCTTGGCTTCATAAGTTGCAAAGTAGCTATAGATACCTGGAAATTCTTTCCACGCCGTTTGGCTAACCTCAGGATCATTATCCAACCAGAGGAAATCGTTTTGCATCGCACCATCTGCAAACGTTAAGCTCCAGGCTTTGTCTGCATCAAAACGACCTGAACTGATCAGACGGGTACCACGAGCATCGAGTTCCACAGGTGATAGGCCTCGCAAAAGGGTCACTCGATCGTCTTTACCACTGAAGCCGCTCCATTTGGGCGTCGCTACGGGACCAGCAATCAGGATCAATCCACCCGCCTGCTCCGATACCCACTTTTCCAATAATTGAAGTTGTTCGACCGTGAGTTCCAGCCAATCGGCATCGAATGCAATAATGGCATCGTATTTAAGCAATTCATCTTGGGTCGAAGGGAATTCATCCAAGATGGTTGTGCTTTCTTGCGACATGCCCGGACGACCTGATTGTAACCATAGGCCCGTTTCGATGTCTTTATCGCGGAACAAAAGGTTACGCACAAACTGATATTCTCGAGTAGGTCCAGATGAGACAATCAAGACGCGATTCTTGCGCTCGATAATTTGAACTTCCCGCGTCTGTTGATTGTCCTTTTCGTTGGAATCCGCCTTGGGGGGCAATAAGCTGACTTCATAAAGCCAGCGGCCAACATCGGATGGCTTTACTTCAAATGCCACGCTGGTGAATTGGTCGTCGGCAGGTAATTGAACGGGCTTTTCATCTTCAGGAATCCAGGGAGCGCTGCTGGATGCGGCCGAGCGTCTGCGTAACCGGGCAATGGCCGTTTCGTTGGCAACACCGGTTGCTTGGATGACAGCCGAAATCGAGAAAGCGTCACCCGGATAGACACGCTTGGGAGCTTCCAATTCCACCAGACGGACGTTGGGCGGATTTTTCTCCGAGCCCATACCGATGGCATGTACTGTGATCGACATACCTTTAGCGGTTAACGCTGCTGCCACAGGGTCGATACCCGAGTTGTTGCGTCCATCGGTGAAGACGATCACGGATGAAAGTGCCGAGCCACGTTCTTGTTCCAATAACGCTTTGAGCGCGTCGCCTAAACGAGTTTCGGTACCATCGGCGATCAAGCGATCTAGCATATCTTGACGTGGATTGGTGGGCTTGGTTTCTTCGTCGGTCGTTGCTGTGAGTGGCGGAGTCCATTCGGCTGATTTAAAGAGCTCACTCACCGGCATTTCGGGAACACGAATTAAAGCAATTCCGAAAATGACCGCTGCCGAAATTCCACACACAATAGTTACCAAGTAAGCATATCCGATGGAATCGGGTTTACTGCGGCGAGCGCGTCCGGAGAGACCGATCAAAAACGCGAGCAAAGCTAACCCCAGAAGTCCAGTGGATATCCAGGCAAACATTCTTGCGTTGGCTATGGCCCCTTGGTCCACGTTGATTTTCGCCGTCAAAGTTGAGTCGGCATTGTCTCTCAAGAATTGTGCGATTTGCACTGGTCTTGAATTTGAATCAAAGCGGTAAACCACCACTTCATGTTGCTTCATTAAGCTGGGCAACAGACTTCCACTTCCGAATTCCGTCAATAGCTGTTCCATACGTGTTTGTTGAACAGGTTGGCTGCTATCGGGCAATTGTGCCGGGAGAGTCATACTAAGACTGGTATCAACAAGGAGCGCCACTCTCGAGGGACGCACAACCTTTTCGTCCGTTCTCTTTTGTAATTGAAAGAAAAAGAAAACGATTCCTGTCAACGCTGTAAGACGCAATATCAACAAACCCCAGCCAAGAGGCTTGGGTAGTTCTTTTGTATCTTTGCGATACCAGATCCAAAAGTACGATGCGAGAGCAGCTATAGCAAGAACGACAACCGCCCATTTCCACCATTGATCGATGCTGTCTAGTCGACTGAAACGATAAACGACTTCGCTGCTATTCATGTTAATCCTCCTTTGCGAACGGGAGGATGAAAACTAGCTGAATAGGCCAAGGCTTGTTCCAACAGTAACAGTCCAACCAACAAAGCCATGAGCAGGGTATCTCGATTAACAAGACCAGCAGTCAGCATGCTGTTGGCCAAGTTTTCGGCATAACGATGTTTGACCGAGACTGGGCGCATCGACGCAATTAGTTCGCTAGGAGATGGCTTACGGAGATCGCCTTCCGCGGGAAGGGCGTAGAAGGCGCGATTATGCACTTCACGGTTTCCGGTGATATCGGTTCGCCAAGCTTCAATAACTCCCGGCGTCAAGAGTTGGTGAATCATGTCTTCCGATAGATCTTGTGCGAAAACAGAGAGTGTGGAACTTCCTTTTAGTTCTAAGTTGGCGTCACTTGCTTCGGAGTTGGCTTTCGCCACACTTTTCAAAGGCAAGCGGGTGCCAGCGGATCCGGCAGGGATTAGGAATTCAAGTTCGGGAAGATATTTCTGCAAGGACATTTCTTCGGACCAGGGAGTGCCCGTGGGAACGCCGACGTCAGGCCTGCGAAAACTTCCCAAATAGCCTACACTGCGGAGAGCAAATACCACAAAGGTTGGATCCTGTGCCCAGCTGGTCCAATTTGGCAATAGGCTTGTCATCACGGTCATGACACGTCCCTCACCATAGGGTTTATCGAGAATAAACGGCTGCCCATTGCGAAGCTTGGCGACTACTTGAAGGGGAGCAGATTGAGCAGAGTTCTGAGAATCAGCCGAAGAGGATGGGGATGTATCAGGCAACTTGGCTTCGACATAGCGTTGAATGCGTAACATGCGGAAAGGCGAGCCCGCCGAAGAGAGCAAAGGTCCGAATACGGGATGGGGCAGGGCGAGCATATCGGATAAATCTTCCTCTGCGGCTGTTTCTGCCAGTGGTGCCGAGTCGCCTAATTCTGCAGGGAATATACCCTTACCCGAATCAAATAGCTTTTCATTATAAAAATTCTTGTCAGCGTTATCTCCAACAAAGAAGCAGACTCCGCCACCATTCCGAGCGAAACGTTCTAGTTTTCCGATCGATGGTTCATCGAGTCTCGGAAGATCGAGCATATAAATTGCCGAGTATTGAGCAAGCACCTCATCGGTTTCATCGCGCAAAAAGGACTCGCTATGAATATCGATTTGAAGACCAGTGCGAGCAATGGAGCCTGGGTTAAGAGCGGCTTCCATATAAAACGCATTGGTACGCGTTAAATCGCCATCGATCAACAAAACTTTTTGACCGGTTGTTAAAGGCAACGTGCAAGCTCGAACATTGTCTGTCGCGACGGCATCATCGGGCAAACGAACTTCGATCAAATGTTCGCCAGGGCTTTCGAAAAGAACTTGGAACCGACGTGAGGCAACTTCCCCAGCGGGGATTTGATCGATGATGACGGGTGCGAGTTCTGTGATGACACCGGAATACGGCTGATCGACCAAGGGCTTCACTTGCCCTTCTGCATATTCGATTGTGCGAGGCTTGATCAAAATGTTGCGGGCACTTTGAAGTCCATGATTGCGTACTTGAACTTCAATAAACAAAGGAACTCCCGCTACCCATACTTCTTGTTCCGGTTCAAGTAGAGCGATCGACAGGTTTTCATGTTCGTGACGGACGCAATCGATCAACTGTATTTCTGCGCCGGCTGCCTTTAAGGGTTGTAGAGCCGCTCGGAGCGTTTCGGGGCGATCCCATTGATTGCGACGAAAATCGCTCATGACATACAAGTTGGCTTGTTCACCACGAAAGCCTTCGATCACCGGCAACACAAGATTCAACGCCGATTCGGGGGAAAGCTCAAGACCAGTGGGGCGAGTCGACTTGATCTTGTCGAGAAACTTTTCATTGTTCTTGGGAATGGAGGTTGCCAGGAAATCTGCAGCCATCGATGCCGAGCCGTTTTCGCCTTGAGTTGCCAAACTACTGCGACTCCAGCGCAGGAGTGTGAGGCGATGTTCGGCATTGTCTAATGCGGCTTGTCGAACGATGGCGTCTATCGCTTGAAGGGCGGAGCTATACGCGGTTTCATCTTCAAGTCCGTCGCTCATCGAATAACTATCGTCGAGCAGAATATAATGATGAACGACTTGTTGGCCCAACCAACTAGGAAGCCAACGGTTGGAACTGATCCAGCCTGCCAGCATAGCGACAAGTGCCGCCATGGCGAGCATACGGCAGAGCAACAAAAGCCACTGTTTTAGGAGAACCCAGCGACGGTGCTTCTTGTAACTTTCCAACAAAAAGTCCATGGCCGCCCAAGGCTGTTTGCGATGGCGGATCAAGTTGATCAGGTGCACCAATAGTGGCACCAAGACCAATAGAAATCCAAAGACTAAGGGTTGAAAAACAAACTGCATAAACGGTTCTAAATTTCTAGCGAGCTCGCGGATAGGTAAAAGGTTGAATGGGGGCGTGCATCAATGAGAATGATGGGACATTCTGGCATGAAGGAATCGGGCTAAGGCGGCATCGGGTGCATCACTCGACTTCACCAACATGTAGTCGATCTTTTGGGCTGCCGTGGTCTTGCGAACTCTATCCAGAAAACGCTGCAACGCTTCGAGATATCCTTCTCGTAGAGCTCGAGGATTGCACGTCAAATGCGCATCTGACTCGAGTCCTTCAAAACGCGTCGGATCATTGAACGGAAAGTCCAGTTCATCATCGTGCAAGACGTGGAAGACCAAAACATCATGGCCTGCACGCCTCAACATTCCCAAGCCTCGCAATGTTTCCTGTTCAGCTCCTAACAGGTCACTGATCAGAACCATCAAGCCGCGTTTGGGAAATGTACTGACGATATCGCGGAAGACACCATCCAAGTTGGTTTTATCTTTTGGGCTCTGGCGTTCAAGTGCTTCGACGATGGTACGTAAGTGTTGATGCTGTGACCGCCATGGGACGCGCGCCCGAATCCGGTCATCGAATACAACGCAGCCGACGGAATCCTGCTGACGCAATACGATATAGCTGATACATGCGGCCAAAAGTCGAGCGTATTCGTATTTGGTTTGCGGCGCTTTGCCATACGACATACTGGCTGAACCATCGACCAGTAGAGTGCAACGAAGATTGGTTTCTTCTTCATACTGCTTGATGACAAGGCGATCTTGACGAGCCCAAACTTTCCAATCGATATGGCGCAGATCATCCCCAGGAACGTACTGTCGATGCTGTACGAACTCGATGGATTGCCCAAAGTAGGGACTGCGATGCATTCCCGACAAAAAGCCTTCTACGATGTGCCTTGCTTGTAACTCAAGTCGTCCAAGACGCCTGGTTGCATCAGGAGGCAAATATCTTCTTGAATCGGGCATCGCGGGTTAACTCATCCTCGTTTGTCGGTGTGGCTGCCAATAATTGCTCGATCACGCGATCGGTAGTGATGCCATCGCTTTCCGCAGCGAAGTTGACCACCATACGATGACGCAATACGGGTTTTGCCAACGTTTGAATATCTTCCGGTGAAACACTTGCCCGACCGTGCAATAATGCCCGAGCTTTACTACCCAAGATCAAGTTCTGAACGGCACGTGGCCCCGCTCCCCAACCTACTTGGTCTTGAACAAACTCAGGTATCCCCTGCTGGCCAATACGAGTTTGACGAACCAACGCCAGAGTATAGCGAATCAGATGATCGGAAATGGGGACCGCACGAACCATTCGTTGCAATTCCAGAATCTCTGCGCCGGTGAGTACGGGCTCAATCTGACCTGTCGCTGTGCCGGTGGTTCGCCGAGCGACTTCGAATTCTTCATCAAAGGATGGATAGCCGACTAACACTTTAAACATGAAGCGGTCTTGCTGGGCTTCAGGCAGTGGATAGGTACCTTCCTGTTCAATTGGGTTTTGTGTCGCTAGCACAAAAAATGGATCCGCGAGTTGGTGGCGTGACCGTCCGACCGTTACCGTTCGCTCCTGCATCGCTTCAAGCAACGCGGCTTGTGTCTTGGGGGGAGTTCGGTTGATTTCGTCCGCCAGGATCACCTGCGAAAACAACGGGCCTTCCATGAACCGACGTTCCAAGGCACCCGATACTCGATTCTCCTCGATGATTTCAGTACCCGTGATGTCCGCTGGCATCAAGTCAGGGGTGAACTGAATACGCGAAAACGATAAGCTCATCGTTTTAGCTAAACTGCTAATGAGCAGCGTTTTCGCTAAACCCGGTACACCTTCAAGCAAACAGTGACCGCGCGAGAAAAGACAGATCAGCAATTCTTCGATAACCTGTTGCTGGCCAACGATCGTCTGAGATAATTGGTCCAAGATTCGTTGTCGGGCCTTTTGTAATCGCTCAATGGCGTCGTTGGAGAGAGCATCCGTTACACCCGAACCCATCATGCCGTTCATCCTGTATCTATGATTTATTCCAAAGCCATTGCATGGCAAACTATACCGTTGCTACGACTTCACCGCCCTTTGGGATCGGTTCGGTGTGCGAGTCGGGAACATCTTTCCCGAGCTTTCTCTCCGGATCAGATCTCCTAGACGGCATTTCTTAACGATTAAGCATACCGAACCGGCGCTCCAGAAACCACAATTCTTATGACGAACTCTCCATCATTGAAAAATTTAATAACTCCGCCGGTTGCCCCAATTGTGGTAGCGACCACAAATCGTAAGAAATTGGGCGAGATGCGGTTGTTGCTAGAACCGTTGGGTTACCAGCTCCGAAACCTGGCAGATTTCGAAAAAACGATCGAAATCGACGAGACGGGGATCACTTTTATCGAAAATGCTCGCTTAAAGGCGGTAGGCCAAGCCCGATTCCTTGGACATTGGTGCATTGGTGAAGATAGTGGGCTGGTTGTGCCTGCCCTAAACGGGGCACCTGGGATTTATTCGGCTCGGTATTCAGGAGAACGGGCCAATGACGAAGCCAATAATCGGCTGTTGCTTGAAAACATGAGTGCGTTTTCGGGTAACCAGCGAGCGGCCTATTACATCAGCACTGCAGTTTTGGCGGATCCCGAGGGTAATATCCACATCGAAACCGAAGGTCGTTGTTGGGGGAGAATTATCACAACTCCGCGTGGCGTGCATGGATTCGGGTACGATCCATTATTCGAAATACCCGAATACCATCTCACGTTTGCGGAGTTGGGTTCTACGGTGAAATCGGTCTTGTCGCATCGAGCTCGAGCGATGGAATTATTCAAGAGGCAACTTGTGGGGCGATTTGTTTCTTGACGCATCCGCAGATCGATTCGCTGATTCGTCCCGTGACTTCGTGGACTGTTACGGCGGCCGCTGCGCCAGCGGGTCCACCGGTCACCATACCAATCGCGGCGGCCGTGCTGCGTCCCGTCCAGCGGCTAACGCTTTTCGCATTATCATCGGAATAGCCCATTTTCTGGGCCGTGACGTACGAGCAATATTCGGCCACATCGGCTAGCAAAAATATTGGTTTGATTGCTGCAGCTGCAGTGGCGACTGGCCGCGAAACCATCATCAAAGCAATGGAAGTCACTCGTTTTTTGGCCGCGATTGCCAATGCGCTTTTGGCTGTGGCGGAGATCGTGCTTTGAGCTAACGTCTCCATGCCTTCCACTTGCCAACTCCGAGCAGTGCCAACTTTGCACCAAGTGGCGAAGTGTTCGCAGTTGTTGTGGGAAAGCAGATAAGCTTGCTCGCCGACCGACTCGATGGCACGTTGAGCAACGGCGTCTTCATCCAGAGTAGAGGGATGTTTGACAACTTCGATTTTGTTGCCCCAATGAAACTCTTGCATGCTGGTACGGCGTATTTTCATCACCGCTAAACGTTCGCTGTCAGTGGCAGCTTCTGCTTGATTAGCGGTCGCGCTTGTGTCATTTGCTGAAGCATTCAAGGGCAGACCACTGGTGAAATGGATAACGGTACCATCGCCCATATCTATGCCATGATGCCAATATGGTACCAGCCCTTTCCAGCAAAAACGAACTCGAATGTGATCAGCATGCGCCATGTTTTTCTCCCTTTATCTATGCCCTATTCGTAGGTGGGCAGGTGATCTGGGTATTCTAGGCGCGAATTCGTTTAAAAAATCCGATTTTTCGGGGAATTCGCATCGTATCGAGCAAAAACCTCAGCCTTGGAAACTTGTCCTTCCTCGTTACCGCCCGAATGATTGCTACGGCTCGCACTTTCTGAGTGTGAAAGTTTGGTTTTATTCGGACTGTGAACTCCCCGGAGTTGCTTTCGTGAGTGCCTGCAAGCTGAATAGACCTATCGCAATTTTTCCTTTATTGGGTGACTTAGGCACTTTTGATGCGCACGATCTACCTTGATTACAACAGTAGCACTCCAGTTGCGGGTAGCGTTCGTGATGCAATGCAACCTTTTTTGGGCGATTTCTTTGCTGATCCCAGCAGCTCACACTGGCTCGGCCGAGCATCGCAAGAGGCTGTCGAAGACGCGCGAGCGAGTGTTGCCAAGCTTCTCGGTTGCCATCCCTCCGAAATGGTTTTTACATCCGGTGGCACAGAGAGTATCAACTTGGCGTTATTGGGAAGCGCTGCCCAAATCGCTTCGCAACTCCCTTCCAATGCACCTCGTCATTTGATCATTTCGGCAATCGAGTACTCCGCCGTGACGCAATGCGCTGAGTACCTTCAGCAGCAAGGTTGGGGCTTAACGGTTGTTGGATGCGACAAAAATGGTGTTATCTCGGTCGATGATATCGAAAACGCAATACGCCCTTCCACACGCTTGGTGAGCGTAATGCATTCGAATCATCAAGTAGGCTCGATCCAACCTATAGCCCAGATCGCCGAACTGTGCCGCTCACGTGAGATCATTGTGCACACCGATGCATCTCAATCGGTCGGTAAGATTCGAACTTTGGTCGAAGAGTTGAATGTTGACTTGTTGTCGTTCAGCGGCCACAAGATGTATGCACCCAAGGGGATTGGTGGCTTGTTTGTAAGAGCGGGGGTGCCGCTGCAGCCGATCATGTTTGGCGAAGGACATGAAAGTGGCTTACGACCTGGTACTCGTAATGTGCCGCATATCGTTGGGCTCGGCTATGCAGCTCGGCTGATCGATACGGCTTTACAAGATGGCGCAGATCGCATGGTGGAGTTGCGAGATCGCTTTTTGGCACGCTTGGAATTCGAACTAAATCAGTCGGTTGTGGTACATGCGCGGCAAGCAGAGCGATTGCCGAATACTTTGAGTCTTGAGTTGCCCAATATGAAATCGGAGCATCTGTTGCGCCATTTACCGGAGATATGTTTGGGGCCGGTGTTGGATCGTGATCTCGAGCCAACTGCCTTGAGTCGCAACCCAACCTTGCGAGCCTTAGGCTTGCAAGCCGAAAATGGTCAACGCACGATTCGCGTTAGCGTCGGCTGGCAAACAACCGAAGAAGAGGTGGACCGAGCTGCAGAAATGATCGCCAGCACCGTCGATGTGCTGCACGCCTAGCATTTAGGTAGCAGCATTCACGTAGCAGCTTCCCTTCGAGAGGCTCTCTTTATCTCAAATCGCTGTCCGCACTTCTCGAGGCGCTGAGCCAACTAATCCGACGCTCGTTTCCCCACGCAAAAATCTACTGCAAGGCCTATGAACGATGACTTGGAATACACCTCTCGGTAGTCGCACGTTGACTGGCGTCGAGCAGCAGATCCTACGTTCAGCGATCTTTGAATTGAGTCGAGAGATCGTTGATCTTCCCGACGAGGAGAGTGTGGAATATGGTATTCCCGTATTTGATCGACTTTCGGGATGCCAGAAGTTGGTCATGCTGGATTATGTCAAACAGTATCTTTTCAAGGATACTTCCAATTTAAATGATTCGTCGGCAGTTATCGACGGAACAGTGGGGGCTTTGTTTTCGTTTATTGGCGGAAGGATCGATATTGAACGCGATAGTGAAGGTGACTTTAAAGTTGGATTGACGAAAAAGCCGGAACGATACTATCGCAAGCTATTGCTCAAAGCGAGTCGCGAGTACGAGTGGGAATTTGATCCACGAAAAGATCCAGGTCGTTGGGCGCTAGCTCTTCAGATGTTGCAGGATCGAATTCTACACGATTGCGATTATGAAATGGACTTTGGTGATCTTGCCCCAGAAGCATCTGCCATGCTGAAGTCAACGCTGGGAATCGCACCAGAGTATTTCGTGGCAGTCCCCTTTCCTGAGCCCGACGGCCCTAAAATGCTAGAACTTATTCGCCGACTCTGGAGCTAAGTCAAGTACTCAATTAGCAGCATTCGCGTAGCAGCGTCTACCCAAAATGCTGTCCTTACCTCTCCGAACTCCTGCCGTTTATGGGCGTCTACCTGGTTTTATGCTGAACTCAAAAGAAACCAGTCGCCATTACGCGAAAAATTAGCCGGTGTGCAGGAACCTACTATCTAAGTTGGCCATCATCTCGCGATTCTCATCATTCTCGACCAGAAACCTCGGAACAAGGGCTGTGTCCAGTAACGCGACATTACTTATTACACTTGAAATGTTGATTGTCGCAAAACTTGGTCAGTGACGAGCCTCTCAAGAGTAGCGGCGAGATTTATCACTTCGTTAATCGCTCCTTGACCATTCTCTCGAGCACTGCAGACTCTGGTCCCAGGCTTAGGTGTCTCAAGTTGGGCATCGAATCAATCGACTGGAATAGTTGCTCTTGAGTCAGTTTTCGGCCATCGATAAAGATCGACTCCAGTTTTGGGTGACCCTGCAATAAAGCGAATTGCTTATCCGTTACGATTGTGTGGTGAAGTGCTAGAATTTCCAATTCCTTCAGCGAAGCAATGGCTCGTAAAGCCTCGTCACTAAACTCTACAACGTTTAGGCCGAGATGCTTTAAACGGGAAAGCTTGCTGAGCTCGTCGACATTTCGCGATGATGCGAGTGGCCCTCGTAACCAAAGCATATCCAGCGTTTCTATGCGAGCCAGATGCAATAAACCGTCGGCAGTGAAGCTTGGCGTGCAAATGTCTAGCCATTTAAGCTTCTTACAGTTGTCCGCCAGGCTACGCAGTGAAGCGTCGGTTAGATTGGGAGAGCAGATATCGAGATGTTCAAGGTCTGGACAATTTTCGGCGATCCGTTGAATAAACAGGTCACTGAAATCCGCATCATCTTGAAGATAAATGCTTTGGAGTTTTGTGGCTTGGCTCAAATACTCTGCACATCGATCTGACAGTTTGTACTCTTTGTTTTGCCATTCACCTCGCGCATTCAATTTGATCGACGTTAGCTCGGATAAAGCCGAAACAAACTGCAAATCAGAATCGCAGATATCATGTTTGCATAGACTCAGCGTTTTAAGTGATTTCAGATTAGCAAGTTGGCCAAGATCGCCTTCGATAACAACGGGCGGATCAATTGTCTCTTGGCCGATGATCAACTCCTGCAATGGTGTGAGCGTCGACAAGTAGGCGACGTCATCTCGGGTGAGCGTTGCGCCATACAAGACGTTTACGTGTGTGAGTTGAGGAAACGTTTCGAGCTTGGCGTCTCGCAATCTCTGGCTGCCATATATACTGACGGCATTTACTTCGCCGAGCTCATTTCGGGAAAAACGAAAGAATGGTTTCTGCAGTTC
>JBILTA010000556.1:0-4134 GCA_044371785.1 Pirellulaceae bacterium
CCTCGGATTGTCCAGTACAGGCGGGACCGGGGGCGGTGGCGGTGGATCAGGCGGTGGAGGCGGAGGAGGTGGAGGAGGTGGAGGTGGTTGAAATTCAGGCAGAACCAAAATTTCGCTGAAGTTGTTTTCACGCGAATGTACGCCACCTCGAGCCGTTATCGCAAAAATACCGTCCGTACCAAAACTTGTTTGTGGATTGGCATTGAGTCCATTAACAATTGCTTGTTGATCAGCGGTCAGTGTCTTACCTGGGTTATTGGCAAAGCCACCGGTAGTGCCGGGCGTATCAATTGCATCCAACAAAGGAACCGGCTGAGCTTCATACAGATAATAAGTTCCCGGTTTAAGCCCTCGGAACTCATAGTAGCCTATATTGCTTGTTGTTGTACTTCCGCCAGTCGAATTACCGTTATCAAGGAAGTACGATGCATCAACCATGTTGCCGTTGCTGTCTCGCAACTCGATGCGTACTCCCATCAAGTACGTATCATCATCCGTTCGTTTTCCATCTCGAATATCATTCAGATTCGCTGGAGGAATTCCACCAGGTGTAAAAATCACTCCGCCATCTTGGAAAACGTATCCCGAAATCGTAACGGGTGGAATCTCGCAGAAGTCGGCATCGGTTACATCTTGACCACTACCGACCTCGATGTTTTTGATAAGGTCTTTGTTCGATGCGTCGCCGTTATTCGGTGGAGCCATCTGGCCACCGTGAAAATAGTCCTTAGGTTGTGTCTCCCGAACACTATATTTGCCAGGCGGAAGATTATCGAACTTGTAGTTACCGTTGGCGTCCGTGGTTGTCGTCTTAATCACCTTGCCCGCTTCGTCTAACAACTCAATAGTCACACCAGGCAATGGATCTTCATCAGGATCCGCAACACAATCTTCATCTCTGTCGACCCATACTTTGCCTGAGATGCTGCCTGGCAGCAACTCCCCAAAGTTGTAATTTGTGCCGATCGAGTTTCCTGAGAGTGTAATATCAACGATCTTATCGCTCGGCTCTGTTTTGCCGGACGTCTTACCATCCACGTTTCCAACTTCATCTTGACCGTCCAGATAATTCGCTGGCTGCAACTCGATCAAGGAATACTTGCCAGGTTTCACATTCGTGAACTTATAGTTCCCCTGACTGTCCGTCGTGACCTCTTTGACCACGTTGCCATTCGAATCGATCAAGCGGATGACAACACCCGGAATGCGTTGCTCCGTAGTTGATTGGAATTTTCCATCGTTGTTTTGATCATGAAAAACAGTACCGGAGATTTCTGCTGGAGGAATTTCACCGAAGTTGTATTCCGTTCCGATCGAACCTCCAACTAACACGATGTCGGTGATGACATCATTGCCTGCCGAAAGATTACCAACCACGATACCGCTGATTCGCCCTACGGTTTCTTTGCCGTCAAAGTAGCCAGCGGGCTGAACCGTCTCGACGACTTTGTAACGACCTGGAACAAGTCCGGTAAATCGATAACGTCCGTTGGCATCGGTCACCGTCGTCACTGTTTTGCCAAGGTTGTTCAATGATGAGATAGGTTCCAATCGGATCGTAACACCGGGCAAACCGATTTCACCACTCTCTTTGATCCCGTTATCATTAGGGTCGGAATAGACATAGCCACTGACCTCAGCGGGCTCCGCTTCAGCAAAGTTCAAATCGACTGCCTGCAAATCGCCGAGTGGAATTTCGATTTCAGTTAGCCAATCCAAATTGCCCGCGACTGTACCTACTGGCGATAAATCCGTTCGACCGTTAATGCTTCCGGGCACGGCACCTACACTGAAGTACCCATCGGGTTGTGTTTGCCGAACCTGATAGATTCCGGGCATCAATTTCAAATTGGTCCCGAAGCTATAACGTCCATTACTGTCAGTCGTTGTGTAAAAGCCTGTGAACTCAAAAGTTCCTGAGGTGTTCTTTTTATAAAGATCGAGACGAACGCTACTTAAGCTCTCTTCGCCCGTGGATTGCACTAAGTTCAAGTCGTTATCGACCCACACTTTTCCAGCCAATGTGATGGGAAGTGGAACCTGAGTTGTGCTGGTTGCAACGCCTGTCGAGCGGTCGCGTTTTCCTTCGAAGTTATCTTCTGGCAGATCCAAGCCGGTACCTGCCAACAGACTATCGTACCGGTTCATGAATGTCCCGGTGGCACTGGCGTCGACGAAGTGTGGCGCGCTGAAAAAGGCTTGAAAGGATGAGCCTTGAAATTCGACACCCGATGTGATCGGATCGATCCCGTCATTGATAACCGTAAGATCGGTTTCTGCAGGATCATAGTCTTCGACTTCGTCCACATCGATCTCGAAGATCAATTTGTCGCCTGCTTTGAAGTTCTCGAAATCGAGTACCAGGCGAGTGGAACCATCTTGGACGGTGGCCGTGACTTTGGCGTTTGGATCGGCAGTAACCAGTTCGACAATTCGAAATGGAAACGCATGGTCTGCCCCAAGCCCCGCTTCAATGGTATCAAAGAAGACGTCACCAGCGCCAAACCCAGGTGTTGTTTGGTCTCCATCGATGATAACCCGGTTTAGTTGAGTACCAGCCGCGCCACCCTTGAAAGTGATTTGAAAAAGGTCACCGTGCAAATCGCTCCCGGCATCTTCTTCAAAATAGACACCCCCTACCCATAAGGTATCGGCTGCCATCAATACACGAGGTTCCATCACTTCCAGTGAAGAGACACGTCGCTTGTTGGTTCGATGAGCCACTGGCTGCAGCACCAATTCAGAATGAGTCGGTGTCGACTTCTTGGTTTGTTCTGTTGGGGATTTGTCCCGGCGGCGAATCCATGCCATTGATAAGCTCCTTGCTCACTACCGAGTGGGTAATGAAGAATCAGTTCCGGGTTTTTTGGTGATCGGAATCGCATCGACTTCACTAGCATCGAGTGCACGGCGAATCGACCAGCGTCGAATGGTGGTATCAAAGCTGCCTGATATCAAATCATCACCGTGACAGCGCATGGTTACTACGGAACCTTGATGTCCCACTAGCCGGCTGCATTCACCCTTTTCGATCATGTCCACAATTCGAATCGAGTTATCTGCGCCACCGATAGCAACCAGATGATCCGAGATCATGGCGAGCGATAGAGCTTTGAGGCCACGTAAGGTAATTCGATTTCTTTCTTCTTGGATGAGTCGATCGTATTGAACCAAATCTTGATCCTCACCAGCTGAGTAAACCAAGGTGCCATCTTTCGAGAATGCAATAGCATGGATTCTGCGAGGATGAAGCTTCACATCAACAACAGGAATTTCATTGATCAGTTCGCGCTGCCCTACTTCCCATAGTCGCAAGAAACCATCCCTTCCTCCGGCTGCCAGATATTGCCCATCTGCGGAGAAGAGCAAGCATCTGGTATCGATGCAACCTTTCCGAAGCTCAGAGAGTTTCAGACCCGATTTATCGATCAATACAGGAAGAGTATTGAATGAAGCCACAGCGATACGTTGCCCATCGGGATGAAACGCCAGAGCGGTGATACCATTACTAGCCTGCAGGATTCTGATACCTTTCCATTCCCTCTTTTGGTCCCATAACCATACTTCCCCATCATTGGAACCAGAAACCAGCAGGCCTTGTGCTTCAGAGAATTCTAAGCATTGAATCCAACCGCGATGTCCGCGTAATACAGCTAACTCATCTCCACTGGATTGTTTGATAAGGCGTATGGAATGATCATCACCTGCCACGGCAACCTGATCGCCTAACAGATTGAGCGTGAGGGCCGCGATGACCGGGCTCTCCTTCATTCCTGGTAAGGGCGGAATTCGCTGAACTCGATTTTCGCTTTCCGTCGCTACACGTTTGGGAGCATCTTCTCCACCAAAGGCAGCAACTCCAAAGCAGAATAGCGCGAACGAGGCCCATGGTGTGAACAAGCCGCCAATCATCCCTCTGCAAAGGGAAATTGTTTGGAGAAGCAAATGCAGGATCGAGGAAATTGGAATTCCCTTTTCGGCCGGCTTGCAATGAGCGTAATGTTTGATTTTGTGTTGTTGCATAAACTGTCGTTCGACAGAGCGAACTTCGTCCCTGGTTTCGCGTGCGTCGCCGCGCATTTCTTGGCGCAGCGCAACCTTATCTGTTATCGGCGGCCCAGGCTGTATTCATCA
>JBILTA010000557.1:0-4125 GCA_044371785.1 Pirellulaceae bacterium
CAGGCTGCACTACCGCTTCTTCCGCAACCAAGACAGCCACGCTATCCCAAACCCATCTTTTGACTCAGCCTTCGATTTTGAAGAAACGGCCGTTCGCGAATATCCCGCCACGACGCTTTCCTCTTCGCTGCTCTGTACTTTCGACTCGTCTAGTTTTTTAGATTCCTTAACCGCCACCTTAGCTTTCGCTATGGCCTTACGAGCTTTACGATCTACCTCATCCAAGTCGTGCTGCACCATTTTTTGCGTTGCTTTATCAACGTGCAGATCACATCGATGACACCGACAAGGTGGTTTGGTCACCTGTTTCCCGCAAGTTGGACAAAAGTAGGCAATCGATGGCTTGGCAGCATTGGCCAGCAAACCATTCACTTCTTCAACCTTGACCCACTGAGAATCATCCTTTTTGACCAGAGTGTCGCGCAAAACCGTTCCACTACGGATCAAGTCCAACAATTCGACCGGACCCACCGGCCCATACTCAGCACCGGTATGCGACTTATAGAACCATGTCATGCGTGCGACACTTCCTGCTTCAAAAAACATGCATAAGGTATGCAGGTAATCGTAAGTATCGATGCGAACAAGTCAAGGCTTTGGGGAGCTAAAAGACGTAACCTAGTTAGGTGCGTCCCACTATTGCTTGCTATAGCTATTCCAGCGTTCATCGATCTTGCCTTCTTTTTCATCGCCTGAATGAAAGACAACTCGATAATGCAATTCGAACGATTCGCCTGCGGGCAAAGTATATCCAACTGTTTTGGTATCACTTCCCGTAAAATGATGTTCACCAAAGGGGTTAGCGGCGAACAAACCGTAGGTCCGCACATGCCACCTCCCCGGGTATCGCAACGAATCGGGCCGCACCAAAATCGCGACCCCAACATGCTTCTCCTGGACTAATCCATGATAGTCGACCCAACGGGCTGGCTTTCCCCAAGCATCCCCATTCGTGTCACCTTCACTATTCACGATGGTTCCACCAGGTTTCTTTTTCGCATCGACTTTCATCGACTCGGCAACCCGCAATCCGAAGGACCCTTCTTTTGTATCACCAAAATGCACATCTTTGTCCCCCGCCGTTATGACGATATCAAAATCGATCCAGTGAGCTTCTTGATCACGCGAGAATGTCATCACCCGATTCTCTTTGCAGACCAATACACCAGTTGGTGATACCCAATCACTGGCTGTTTCAATGACTGCTTGTTCTCCATCGCTCGCCTTGGCATATCCTTTGTGCTCAATTAAGCCACTCTTTGGAGTCTCTGCCCAAAAATCTAGGTCATTCACTTCACCATGCGTAAACCACAACGAACGATGGTGAATATGGTCTTTCTCTTCACCGACTTGCTGATCGTTCATAGGATATGCACGAGTTCGCGCTAGGCCTTCCAACCCGTGAATTGGCCACAAAATAGGCTTGGTACCTGACTTCTGCCAATACTTGGTCAGCATTCGACCACCCAAGTAGACCTCGATACCATCCTCTTTCTTTTCCAAACGGTACTTCTCAGTTGAGGCGTCGTCCTGCCCAATCGCAATACCCCCGCACCCCAGCAAAAAAAAGGCAAACGCCAGCCAATTCAACCCAAAAGTCCGCTTCATATCTCAACCCTATTCATATTCACGCAAAACTCACTCAAGCCAAGTTGTCTAGAAACTTGGCTTGAGCCGCCTAAAACCACAGAGACTACTTCTTTCCGATACAGTAAAGGTACTTGTCAGAACGCAAGTAGATTTTTCCCGAATCGACAATGGGCGAGCCATTAAACACAGAGCTATCCGATTCGAACTTATTGATGGTGAGCACCGAAAACTCATCTTTAGCTGGAACAACAAACGTTCCATCGATTCGGCTTACGAAAAACAACATTCCATCGGCTGCCACTGGCGATGCGTAAAATCTTTCTGGCTTGGGCTCAATTCGCTTTTCGTAAATTACCGTACCCGTTTCAGCATTCGCACAATATGCGATACCTTTGCTCTCGCTGAACCAGTACAACCGATCGTCCAAAAGTATTGGCGAAGAAACATTGCTACCTTTGTCCAAACGCCATTTCGTGTGACTCGCCGTCACGTCCCCGCGTCCACCTGGCTTGATCGCTACGATTGTATTTTTGCGTCCACCGCATGCATACAATATACCCTTGTATTCCAAAACGCTCGGGCAAATATAGTCGTCGATGCCTTTGCAAACCCAAAGCTGCTCACCAGTCAGCGGATTAAACGCCAACACTTTGCCTTTGACGCTTACGACCAACTCATCACCTTCTGGCCCCGCCACAATAATCGGCGTGTTCCACGAGTTGTCCATTCCCTTAGCGCGCCAAATCTCTTTACCCGTCTTGCTATCTAAGCCAATCAAATCCCCACACTCAACGCTGGCATTGACGATTACAACATTTTTGTAAACACAGGGTGAGTTTGATGTTCCGAATACATGCGTACCGCCGCCACAGTTGGTAACCCAACGCAATTTACCATCGAAATCGTAAGCAGCCGCGCCGGTTGTTCCGTAATAAACGTAGATACCACTGGCATCGACAAATGGTGTCCCAGAAGCATAACCATGGAGCAAAGTAAAGCTGGCAAAATCCTCTTGCTTCGTCGTCGACGGCTGCTCGGCTGTCCATACAACTTTCCCATTTTGGGAATCGATGCACATGAGCTTGCGGACCAATTTGGACATATCACCAGGATTATCTTTCTCCTGTCCGTATCCATCATGAGCGGTTACATAAATTTTGCCCTGGAAAAGAACTGGGCTTGAAGCACCCATACCGGGCAAAGGCGTCTTCCAAATCAAGTTCTCACTGTCGGACCATGTCGTCGGTAGACCTTGTTTTAGTTCAGTTGGAAGTCCGTTTGCGCCAGGCCCACGGAACTTCGCCCAGTCCCCCCCCTGCGCATCGACAGGAAAAACTGCCGCACAACCGATAAACGCACCCGCCCAAAACTTGTTCCAAAAGTTTCTCAGCTTTGCAACATTCTTGCCATCAACACCCGTTGCCAACCGAGTGTCATATCCATTCAATTCCATCGTCTCGCTCCTGAACCGATTAAGCCATCACACCGACCACGGCCTCCATTTTCCCGTTTTCGGAGCCGAAATCCAGCGGCCTTATCGCATTTCAGAAAAACGGCTCTTTAGCTGATGCACAACGACTGCACGTAATCCGCCGATCCGTCTCGCATCCATCCATCTAATTGGGCTAAATCCTTCAATTGTTGCCCTCTCCAGGTATCTACAACCGCAAATTGGCAAGAAACGTCCGCCAAATATGTCATGTCTCCCCACAATTTCTCGAACTGGCTAACAGGATAGATATCCTCTTGACCATGCCCCCAACGTTTCTTCACATCCTTTATGGTGATATACGTTGGCAAACGTTGAGCCACTTTGCGAACCGACTGATCCACCTTGACGCAATCCTCTAAATCTCCCCTCGTCAAACCGAAGGTATCCAGCAAGCGATCGATGCTCACCCAAGTTGTCATCGAGTTGTAATAGGACAATTTGAACTCATCGGTCTCGCGTGGCATTGCCAATCCCTCTAGAAGTCGCAACCTTCCGTCAACTTTGGCCAACCCACCCCCACGATCTTCGATACGTCTCGGTATCACTTCAAATGTCAAAGAGGAATCGCTTTGAATATGGCCCCCCAATATCAATGGATCAACCGACACACCTAACGTATCGATGTTATGCAACATTAAGTACTTCAACGCCGGTTGATTTCGCAGCATCTGCGACAACACTCCATTGCGCAACATGTTGGGGATCTCGTACCAATGTCCTATCGGATGCATACATTGCGACGGAACGTTATCGACATAATCCGTCGCTTCGCCAACGCTAGCTGCCCAGCCTAACAACGCTGCATGCAGACTATCGCGAACCTTCTGCTTTTGCTGATCAAGAACCTGCTGCGCCGTTTCCTGCCACAAGAATCTCAGGTCTCGCTGGGTTGGTATCATCCGCAAACCAACCGACATCCCTGGCGATACGATCGCATCGACGCCAAACCACTTGCCAACATTCTCATCTACCAAACGTCGTATAGGTTTCTCGGTAAGATAGCTCGTCGTTATCACCATCGGTATTCGAGTGGCAAACTGCTT
>JBILTA010000558.1:0-4113 GCA_044371785.1 Pirellulaceae bacterium
ACCGAGATCAGCGATCATGCGGTAATCTTCTTCTGGTAATTGACCTTTAGTGGTTAGGTAATCACCAACGAAGATACTGTTGGCGACCATTAAGCCTAAGGGTTGCAACGAGCGGAGATGCTTTTCACGCCCGCCAGCGATGCGAAGTTCGGCACTCGGGTTCACAAAGCGGAACATTGCCAAAGCGCGAAGGCAATCGCGAGTCGTCAAATTGTTGACGCCTTCCAGTGGCGTCCCATCAATAGCGTACAAAAAGTTCAATGGAATGGACTCGGCGTTTAATGTTCGCAATTCGATGGCCATCGAAACGATATCAGAGTGTTTCTCGCCCATGCCAATGATGCCGCCGCTGCAAATCTCAAGCCCTGCATCCCGAATGTGGTTGAGCGTCTCGATGCGATCTGCGTAGGTATGAGTCGTGCAGATTTTCTCGTAATGTTCTTCGCTCGTGTTAAGGTTGTGATTCACACGGTCCACACCGCAAGCTTTGAGACGCTTTGCTTGCCCTTCATTGAGCAAGCCTAAGCAGGCACAGATCTTAAGGCCAAATTGATCTTTGATTTTGGGCACAATGTTCTCGATCGCTTGGATCTCGCGTTCATTGGGACCACGACCACTCAATACGATGCAATAAGTTTTCGATTTGCGTTCGGCAGCCGCTTTGGCTCCATCGAGCAATTGTTCGTCGCTCATCAAGCGATATTTGGCAACCGGTGCATCGGAGATTTTGGATTGCGAGCAGTAGTTGCAATCTTCGGGGCAAAGGCCACTCTTGGCATTGACCAAGAAATAGAGTTGGACCGTATTGCGAAAGTAGTGATAACGCAAACGATTAGCCGCCGCGAGCAATTCCATGAGCTCGGCATCCGTGCTTGCGAGGATTTCGAGAGCATCTTCTTGATTGAGTTGATATCCATTTAGGACATCGTTAGCGAGGTTAAACCACTTGCTGCAAGTTGGAACGGTATTTCGCGTGATCATCAGGGCTTCTTTCGCGGCAAACGCCTTAGGAATAAAGATCTTTGATGTCAGGTAGGACAATCAAAGGACTCTAGCTGGGAAATCGTAGCGTATTTGCTTGAAATCGGAAACCGGAAGCGGCTAAGCTGATGAATGGGGTGGCTATTTGTTCATTTGCGGGCGGGGTTCGCTTTTCTGCGGGGCCTTCTTCGGTTACCATCCATGAGTGACAAATCCCCGCAGTTGCAGGATTCTCTTCGCTTTAACAGGATGAATTTGTTTGATTGGCGAATTAGCAACCTATACGACATTCTTGGTTCGAGTGGGAGTCCATGCCCAAATCGCACGTCTCCAAAGTGAGCTCGAGGGGCATTTTGAACGAGGCTTGCAGGTAGTATGTCGAACCAGTCGAGGTATCGAGTTAGGCGAAGTATTGGCTGAGGCCCCTCTGGCTATTGAGGCCGATACCGCGGTGCAATTTGATGGAACCATTTTGCGCCGTGCTGCTCAAGAAGAGCTTTATCTGCAAACAGAGCTTAAGAAACTGGCGGACCAATATCTGCCGGAAGCTGCCGCTGCCATCCAAACGGTCGATCCGAACGCCGTATTGTTGGAAGTGGAACCGATGTTGGATTGCCAAACGGTCTATTTCCACTTTCTTGGGACGACACCGGAGTCACTTCATTCCATGATGGATGGATTGGCACTTCGTTTTCAGCAAACGGTTCAAGAAAGTCGTTTGGCCGAATTGCTCGACAAGGGATGTGGTCCAGGCTGCGGAACCAAAGATCACGGTTGTAGCTCGTCAGGCTGCAAGGGTTGTGCCGTTGCCCAAGCCTGTGGATCCAAGAAACGAGTTTAAGGATAGTAGGATTTAAGCCATGAATCGATACCAGCTTGGATTCGAATTTCCATGGTACCTCTTATTGTTGACATTGTTGCCGGTTCTGTGGCTATGGAGCTATCGACCCTTAGCGACGCTAGGAAGTTTTCGGCGCAGTGCAGCACTCGTTCTGCGATCACTGATCTTTATCGCATTGGTCTTAGCAATCTCCGGGATTCAGTGGAAGCGAATCAGTGAAAAGGTTTCAGTGATTTATGTATTGGATCAAAGCGACAGTATCCCGTTAGCAAAACGGGAATTGATGTTGGAGTTCGTGCGACAATCATCTGAAAAGCATCGACGTGCAGATCGCGAAGATCGAGCTGGGATGATTGTGTTCGGTCGTAATGCGGCCATTGAAATCCAACCTTTCGATGATACTTTGCCCCTATTGCGGAATGTCGAAAGCAATTTTGGTGGAAGTGATGCGACCAATTTAGAAGCCGCTCTAAAGTTGGCACAAGCTGCTTTCCCAGAAGATACTGCGAAACGCGTGGTTGTCGTGACCGATGGCCTCGAAACGGTCGGTAACTCTTCTGCCGCTGTAAGGGCTATCGCGGACGCAGGAATCGGTATCGACGTCGTGCCGGTCAAGTTGGATTCGACATCCGAGGTCTTGGTCGAAAAGATCGATTTACCATCGAACATTCGCCAAGGACAACCTATCGAAGCCAGGGTAGTCATTCATCGCTATCAAGGGGAGAACGCGAATGCGACCGTTCCCGGAAAACTGCGTGTATGGCGACGATTGGGGGCCCAGCAAGAAGTTTTGATCGAAGAAGATGTCGTGTTAGATCGCGATGTCAATGTTTTTCCGATTCAACATACGATCGATCAACCAGCTGGTTACGTGTATGAAGCTGAGTTTAAGGCGGATGATGACTCGCAAGATGCATTGAGTCAGAATAACCGCGCCAACGCTTTTGCTTATGTGCGTGGGAAAGGGAAAGTGTTGCTCATTGAAAATTGGCGAACACCGGGTGAGTATGATCAGCTCGTCGAAACATTGCGACGCAACGAAATTGAAGTCGAAGTTCAACCGAGCAATCAACTATTCAGTAGCTTGCCCGAACTGCAAGCGTATGACAGTGTGATTCTGGCTGGCGTTCCTCGTACAACGGGTGAAGACGCCAATGAGATTTCGGAATTCACCAAGAGTCAGATGGAGATGTTAGTTCGCAACACGGAGCAATTCGGCAGTGGTCTCTTGATGATTGGAGGACCAGAAGCGTTTGGGGCTGGAGGTTGGGTAAACACCGATGTAGAAAAAGCGATGCCGGTTGATTTTCAAATTAAGAACTCCAAGATCGAAGCGGTAGGCGCGTTGGCGATGATTCTCCATGCGTCAGAAATTCCTGAGGGCAATTATTGGCAAAAAGTGATCGCCCGAGCTGCGATCGATGTCTTGGGACCCATGGATTATTGTGGCGTTGTGAACTATGACAACATCGCAAGAGATAGTTGGCTCTGGGACGATGGTCTGAGCCGAGTGGGGCCCAATCGAGCCAAAATGCGGGCGCGGCTAAGTCGAATGACACCGGGCGATATGCCCGACTTTGCTCCTGCGATGCAAATGATTTTGACCGGTTTGCAGCAGACCAATGCTTCGGTAAAACATGCGATCATCATCAGCGACGGTGACCCATCGGAACCCACCAACGCTCTGATCAATCAATTCGTACGAGCCAAGATTAAAGTATCCACTGTTGCCGTTGGCGCTCACGGTCCGGCGGGGCATCAGATATTGCAAAAGATTGCTGGTGCCACCGGCGGTAACTATTACGTTGCCTCTAATCCGAAAGCTCTTCCCAAGATCTTTATTCGTGAAGCGATGAAGGTATCTAAGCCACTGGTTTATGAACCTCAAGGAGGTATTCAACCCGTAGTAAGTTATCCGCACGAAGTGTTGCAAGGAATCAATTCTCAGCTGCCGAATCTTTCTGGCTTCGTATTGACGACCACCAAAGAAAGTCCATTGGTTCAAGTGGCACTTCGGTCACCCCGCCCGCCAGAACCGGAGAATCAAACGCTACTGGCCACTTGGAACTATGGACTCGGCAGGACAGCGGTCTTCACCAGTGATGCGGGGAAACGCTGGGCCTCAGCTTGGAACAGCTGGGAGTCGTATGATCGATTCTGGAGCCAACTAGTTCGTTGGACGATGCGTCCTTCAGAAGACGAAGGGAAATTTACGATCGCCACTCAGATGAAAGATGGTCGCGCGCAAATCGTTGTCAATGCACTGGACGATGATGATCGCTTCTTGAATT
>JBILTA010000559.1:0-4095 GCA_044371785.1 Pirellulaceae bacterium
ATGTCGAGGTAAGACGAAATCGTCATGAATCAGCTTTTGGTTTTGATAGACAGTGATCCGCGCATTTTCGGTCCGTTTACCATCTTCAAATCGAGCAGCCCTGAAGGCAACATCGAATGACTGCCATTCACCAGCAGGTAAACAGGCGATTTGATCCGGTTTCTTCATGCCATACAAACTGCCACAATCGACTCGACTGTACTTTTCCGCAGGAACTTGAAAGGAATTTAAGATCTGCAACTCATAACGCAACTGTAGATACAAACCCGAGTTGCCATTGCGCTCATGCTCGACATCGCCCGCTTCGTTAACGTTAAACTCGATATGCAAAACAAAATCTTCATAGCTGTCCGCCGTCATCACGCTATCCCACGTCGGTGAAGCAGTATATACGCCATCAACAAATGCCCATTTCGACTTGATCTTGGGATTCTCTGGAATCAGCAAAACTCCTTCTGGTCCAATCAACTGGACCGCATCAGCAGGTTTTTGAAAATCGATCCAGCCTCGCGTGGTGGCTGTAGCGGAACTGCCACTGGCTGGTGCCTGCGGTTCTGCGGCAGGAGCTACAGTCGGCAGCGGAATCTCATTTAAAGTGTAATAGGCATCGGCATGCAACAGTGGTTCATTCTCGGCAGAACGCATCGATGCCAGATGGAATTCGTGCACATGTCCTTTCACTAATCCCGCTACATCCAAAGTTACACCTAGCCCATCGGGATCCACCACTGCTTGAGTCACTTTAGGTTCGGTTTGATCCACCTCAGGACTACCATAGCCTTGGCGATAGATATGGGTGAACGTCTTAAGCTGATAGGTTTCATTGATCGCAGCTAAATTTCGGTCGACTGGTTTGGTAAAAGAAAGATGAAAGCCCTTCGGTTTCGCTTTGATTTCTTTGATCTCGAAGGGAACAAGTCCTGTCCAATCTAAACGCTCAATCGCATAATCCTTGGGGCCTCGTACCGGCCAACCGCGATTCGTACCACCGGCAATCAACTGTCCTTCAGGTGTAAACTGCACCGCTAATAAACCGGTTCCAAAACCTTCGCGAAACGGATAACATGCCCCTTGCCAAACGCCATTGACCTGTTCGGTGGTGGCTCGCATGACAACACCCAAACTGAAGTCACCGATGAAAATCTGATTTTCGAATGGTCCAAATTTCCCACCCGTTCGATCGACCATAAAGCCCGATATCGAACGTCCCATGCGGATGTAAGGAAAGACAACCGCATACGGTACGAGTTCTTTGACTCGTTGCCGTTCTGTTTCCAAACGTGAAGGTGTATTGGGTTCCACCGGCGCTGGACCGAGCTCGGGGGCCAGTGGATACCAATTGAAACTAACCGGGTGCCCCATGAAGCCGCCCGGTTGCAACACCTTCAGACTGCACGATCCATTCCAAGGGCCTTGGCTCTCGGCATAGAACATCACTCCATGTTCGTTGGGTCCAATTCCACACGGGCTGCGAATACCACTGCAAATCGGAATCACTTTTCCTTCCGGCGTAATCTTGAGGCACCAACCGCGAAAAGGGACTTTCGAGTTGTACGATTCTGACAAGCAGAGCGCAACCCAGATGTTTCCTTCCGTATCTGGCTTAGAACCAAAGGCAAACTCATGATAGTTTCTAAAACCCCATGGATCGCTGATGGTTTCAAAACGATCGGCGCGATGGTCCCCGTCAATATCGGAAATGCGAGTGACTTCGGTCTGTTGCGTCGCTAGAAAACTCCCCTTATTCCAAGCCAATCCAAAGATCTCGTCGAGACCTTCGGCATATTTATGGAATTTGGGTTCGGGGTACTTATCAAATGCTCCATCCACCAAAAAGATATCGCCTCGTCGCGTTGCCAGCGCTAACTGTTTCGTCTCAGGAAGTACTTCAAAACTTCCTGCTTCAATGGCAAGTTCCTTCGGTAATGGAACTTCAACCAGCTTGTAATAGTTTGATTCTTGTTCGGCTGTTCCCCAATATTCACCCAAAGGTTCTTGGGGCAAGAACTGAAGCAGCGTGATGGCAAAAAACTTAAGTATGGCAATAAACATCGTTGGATTTACTCCCACACATAATCGATAGAAAATTGAAGCGGCTGACCTGCGGACAAATCGATTGGCAATACCAGTGTCTTTTCGTTTCCTTCACCCACAACGATCGGAAGCGTTGTAGATGACACACGAATCTCGACACCATTTTCAAGACGATAACTTTGGTCGGTAAGTTTAGTAAAGTTGCCACTCGCCAGTCTAAATCGCAAATGGGAGCGAGCTTTGGCGCTGGACAGATGGATGTTACGTTGCAACTGCTTCGGTCCGTCGGTGGTCAGCGCGTTCTCTATAAAGAAATCTTCGATACGTATGCCATCGAATTCATAAAGAAATTTGGGGCGACGTTTTTCGTCCAGCTGATAACCCAAGAACTTATGTTTCGGTGGTCGCCCCTCATCCACTTTCCATGGCGAATCAGCATCATCGAGTTCAGGACCGCGAGCGAACGGAATGGGACGGCCGAGGGTTCTCACGTTACCATGCCCTTGCCCGTACCACACACCGGCTGGGTCAACAAACTTGCCTCGCCATATCATTCCCAAACGCATTTGTTCCGCATCGAAGGCGATATTGACATCACCCGGATAACCAACACCGATACCTCGCTTGCCGATTCCTTCATAGCTGCGACGCAATAATCTCGCTTCATCACGAACCACAATTTCCAATGGCTCACGAATAACACCGCGCGGAGCATTGGCTTGACGACCGTCGCGCAGATATTGCCAGATCGCTTCGATTTGAGTGGCACTGTCACCTTGGATATCGGGACGAATCGCTTTACCACCTGGCCAGAATGATGGCATCACCGTGTTAGGGCTGAACTTTTGTGGCGCTAACATGTATTGATGAAACCAATCCTTCTTCAATCGCTCTGCCATTTCGGTGAGATCAACTGCTGGCATGGTATCGGAGAGTTTGTGTTGATAGGTATGACAAGCGACGCAATTGAGTCCTTGATTTCCTACGATCTCCAGCCCTTGTTTGCGAAGTGCCTCACGATTATCGTCCTCGGGAAATTCCGTGGGCGTGATTTGATCATTAGCTTGCAAGAGACCAACAAGATGTCCGATATTCGCTTCACCAAACTGAGGCATGCGAGTTTTCATGTAGGGGCGAATGACACGGCCATTCACTAAAACCTCACGCATCCATTTCTCTTGGAGCTTGGCACCGCTGCCGGACAATGTTGGCGGAATTCGCCCTTGATCCCCTAAGTTCAAATTGGTTGTTTGGAAAAAATGATTGCGGTCGATAGATACCCCGCCCAATCCATCACGCGAATGGCACTGCGTGCACTGAAACGTGGTGAGCGTCCAATCGATTTTTTGTTGCGCGTTGAGAGTGTCTGAGCGGCAGGCTGCTCGAATGAAACTTCGTTCCTCAGCAGAGAGTTCAAAGTTAGGCCAAGCCCCCTGCTTGTCGGATAAGCAACCGCCGTCGAGCGACGACTTGGTTATGTTGGTCCAATCAGGGCTGTTCTTGAATTTGTTTCCTGAAGTATCGGGCGTGAGCACGTTGGTATGGCAAACAGTGCACCCAAGATCGAGAAATAGTTGTTTGCCTCTACTTGCATACTCCTCAGTGTTATTGATGCCATCCCCTAGAGGAACAGCCTCATCGCGTTTCGTTGGCTGCAACAAATAAGCGGCTAGGTCGAGGGCTTCACGATGCGCTAACTGTAAGTTGGGCATACGGCCCAGTGGTCTAGCAGAATGTGGATTTTCCAAGAATTCAACGAGGGCTGTCGAATTGTATTTCGGGGAAAGGTCACCAAGCGGCACCGAACCAGCTAACTCTTGCTCAACCGCTTGAGCGTTTCTTGGAGCATGACAAGCGACACAGCCGACGGTATGAAAAAGTTCTTGACCGCGCGTAATCGCTTCGGGTTCTAGGGCTGCATTGTCAATTTGAAAGTTATTGCCATCGATGGAAATCAAAAAGATCGCAATCGCTGTGGCTGCATCAGCTCGTTCTTCCGGTTTAAGCGTATGCAAGAGATCGGGCATATGCGAGCCACGTTTGGTTTGCTGTGGAGCGAGA
>JBILTA010000560.1:0-4093 GCA_044371785.1 Pirellulaceae bacterium
CTTTCGCTTGGCGATAAGCGGGAATTGGGGATAAGTGCGAAAGTTCGTCGGATCGGGCCGGATATCTGCTTTACGGTGACCTTTCCGGCGCCGATAATGGGATGGGGCAATTCAGGCTCCCTTGCAGTATTTTTCCTCAGTAAATTCCCTCCCTTTGAGTTTGATCCACCCGATGAACAGAAGCTTCTGGAACGATTTCGGGCCTCGAAACGGTGCCACCTATTCGCCATTTTCGCGAGTATTCGCCTTTTCGCTGGTATTTGGTGCGATTTTCGGTGGAATTCCCGCCCAGTTTGTCGCCAATTTCTGCCTAAGCGGCCTCGGTTTGGCTACCGCTGAATCGGCGAAGCCGTCGTGGTTTGCCGAGTCGAAATTGCGGGCGGAAGAGTCTGCTCAGTTACAGTTCAACCGGGACATACGTCCCATCCTTTCGGAAGCGTGTTTCGCTTGCCATGGTTTCGATGATAAGAAGCGACAAGGCGATCTGCGACTCGATACGCAGGAAGGTGCTTTGGCGGATTTGGGGGGACATGCTGCCATCAAGCCGGGAGATCTGGCCGCCAGTGAAGTATGGAACCGAATCAATTCGACCGATCCAGAATTGGTGATGCCTCCACCGGCAACCAAGCGAGTGCTGACCGACGATCAAAAGCAAAAACTCAAAACATGGATCGAACAAGGTGCAGCCTATCAAAGCCACTGGGCATTTGAACCATTGAGCCAAGAGCAACCTCCAGCGGGAAGCGATTGGTCAACTCATCCGGTTGATCGATTCTTGCTAAAGCCAATGCAAGAACGCGGTTTACAGCCCCAAGCGGAAGCGGATCGTTTTACTTTGATTCGTCGAGTCGCCTTCACGTTGACAGGCTTACCTCCTACGCCAGCAGAAGTCCAGGCATTTGTGGAGGATCGTTCTCCACATGCGTATGAAGAGATGGTAGAGCGATATCTGGCGTCGAAACATTATGGCGAAGAGATGGCCAAACATTGGCTCGATGTTGCACGTTACGCAGATACGCACGGTCTGCATTTGGACAACGAGCGAGCGATGTGGGCGTATCGAGACTGGGTGATTAAAGCGTTTAATGAGAACCAACCTTTTGATCAATTCACTATCAATCAATTGGCAGGTGATTTATTACCGAGCCCAACACAAGATCAGCTGGTTGCTACCGGTTTCAATCGATGCAATGTTACCACTTCGGAAGGTGGAGCGATCAGTGAGGAGTTTTTGTTTCGCTATGCCGTTGACCGCGCGAGCACCACGATTCAAACGTGGATGGGAATGACGGGTGGTTGTGCCGTCTGCCACAGCCACAAGTTCGATCCGCTGTCGATGAAGGAATTCTATTCGCTTTATGCATTCTTTTACAGTGCGGCCGATCCGGCAATGGATGGCAACAGCAATACGACTCCACCTCTGTTGAAGCTATCGAATTCACAGCGAGATACTGAGACCGGACGCTGGAAAAAATTGGAAGCGGATCGTGTGGCGGCGCTGCAACGCTGGCTGGATGCAGGAAGTTATCAAGATCCTGGGGTCCTGGCAGAGAAGCCCGCAACTCGTGAGGTGCGAGATTTGTGGTTAGATGATCGTTTCCCTGACGGTGCTGGCGTTTCCTGTTCCTCACGCAATCCGTCGATTTGGATCAGCGAAGAGGAAGGTGTTAAGCCTGCTTTCGGATTGCGAGCGTTGAAACAGGTGAGCGCCGTCAATTATGAAGATCGCATCGATCAACCGAATCAGCCTTGGATGGTACCTGCGGACGGCAAGTTGCACATCCATCTTCGAGTTGATCCGATGTCAGTCCCGGAAGCGATGATGCTCGAAATATCCACAACCGCGGGTGGTAAAAAACTGATATGGGGCAATGTCGATCGGTATGGCGGAGCGGATGAAAGCAATCGGATTCGAGTCGGTGATGTACCTGCCAGTGGAGAGTGGACCGAAGTTGTCTTTGATGTGACGAAGTGGTCCTTGCCCGCTGGAACACAAGTTAACAACTTGAAATTGGCACAACATGGTGGTGTCGCCTATTGGGACAAAATTGAGATGGTGGGTACCGCTGAACCAGCGACCGATGTGAGAGCTTCGCTGAACGCTTGGTGGGATAGCCGAAAAGGGAAGGATACACGTGGCGTCGACGGTGACCTCAATAAAGTATTGAAAGAGGGGCGTGAGGCGAACCCAAGTCCAGAAAGCCAAACAGCTGTTCGCAAACATTTCTTGCATCATATCGCTCGGCCTGTCGATGCAGAGCATGAAAAGCTTTTGGCAGATGTGCGAGAAGCTAAAGATCAGATCGCTTGGTTAGAAGAGAATCGTCCGGCGACTTTTGTCTTTGCAGATTTGGGAAGTCCCCGACAAGCTCATATGATGGATCGAGGTCAGTACGATAAGCCGGGTGAAAAGGTAGAACCAGGCACACCCGCGTTTTTGCCGCCATTGAAGGGAGCCGATGGGCGACGAGCTAATCGATTGGATTTGGCTCGTTGGCTGGTTTCGGACGAGCATCCGTTGACAGCTCGTGTCACCGTGAATCGATTCTGGCAGCAAGTGTTCGGGACGGGTTTAGTAAAAACCAGTTATGACTTTGGATCGCAGGGCGAAGTGCCAAGCCATCCAGCATTGCTGGACTGGTTAGCTCGTTGGTATCAGGCCAACGATTGGGATACCAAAGCATTGATGCGGTTAATGGTTAATAGCAGCGCATTTAAGCAGCAAGGTGTCACGACGCCAGCTCTTCTTGCAACAGATGTGGAGAATCGTTATTTGGCGCGTGGGCCTAGGTTGCGATTGGATGCAGAACAAATTCGCGATAACGTTTTGTTTGTCAGTGGCTTGATGGATTTCACGATGGGTGGGCCAGGTTTCAAAACCTATCAACCACCCAATATCTGGGAGCCCGTCGGCTATGCGGACAGCAATACGCGATTTTATTTACAGGATCATGGCAGCAACTTGTATCGCCGCAGCGTCTATGCGTTTTTCAAACGCACGGCTCCACCCCCATTTATGTCTAACTTTGATGCACCCAACCGCGAACAATTTTGTACGATTCGCGAACGAAGCAACACGCCGTTACAGGCTTTGCAATTGATGAACGATGTCCAGCATTTCGAAGCTGCTCGAGCCTTTGGCGAACGTATGTTGACCGAGGGTGGCTCTACTGCGGAAGAGCGGATTTTGTTTGCCTATCGAGTTGCCCTGTCACGCGAACCGCGTGAAACGGAACTGAAGGTTTTGTTATCCACCGTGCAAAAATTCTTGGAACGATATCAAGGGGATGCGGCAGCTGCGGAAGCGGTGGTTGCAAACGGTGAATCGGAGGCGGCTCCCCAATTGGATAAACGTGAATTGGCCGCGTATACCCTGCTTGGCAATCTGATTTTGAATTTGGATGAGACGATCTATCGCAATTAGAACTTGCTCGGTTGCGTTTGAATTTTGTTTTGAATAACGAAGAAACTCAGCGAATATTAAAGGCTCAAATATGAGCGATACATCATCGATACGAATGGCTTTGAATCGTCGGCAGTTTTTCGCCGGGAGTGGCCTACGACTGGGCGGGGTCGCCTTAGCATCCATGTTGGGTTCACAGTTTGGTACCCATGTGTTGGGGCAAGAGGCGGGGCCGACCTCGATGTATCCACCGCTCCCTGGCTTTCCGCATTTTGCACCGAAAGCCAAGTCGCTTATCTACTTGCACATGAATGGTGGTCCTTCGCAAATCGATATGTGGGACCACAAGCCGGTGCTACAGGAGAACTTCGATAAGGATCTGCCCGATTCTATTCGCCAAGGGCAACGCATCACGACGATGACAAGCGGTCAGTCGAGATTGCCTGTCGCGCCGTCAAAGTTCAAATTTTCGCAAGCGGGTCAGGCGGGAATGTGGATCAGTGAACTGTTGCCCCACACGGCAAAGGTCGTTGACGATATCGCTTTGATTAAGTCAGTTCATACCAACGCGATCAATCATGATCCTGCCTGCACGTTCGTGATGACGGGAAGTGAAGTGCCCGGCAAGGCAAGTTTAGGCTCATGGTTAGCTTATGGTTTGGGTAGTGTGAGCAATGATTTGCCGGCGTT
>JBILTA010000561.1:0-4092 GCA_044371785.1 Pirellulaceae bacterium
TTCGAATTTTACGCAAAAGAGTTATCATAAAATATGGCGAAACCTGCTTGTGTCGAGTACTTTACGCTCGACCAAGCTGCTGAGTTTGCGTCAGGTACCTTTACCCACAATTTTTCGACTATACATTTCAGGGCACTCTTTGGGGCGATGCGGGCATTGTTGACGGAAGCTATGAGTGTTCGAGTTCATATGAGTGTTCGAGTTTAACGGTAAGCGAATTGTTGGGCACGGCTTTTCAAGTTGATCTAGTGTTTTTTCTTTTCGACGGTGTTTTTGGCATTCAAGCTGAGTCCATGTCGGTTGTTTGGTGTTGGGAATCGAGCGATAGGTCGATCTCACGTTTGCCGAATGGATGATCGGTAGAGTTTGTCGGATAGGAATCGGAGCATGGCGATTGTTCCTTCAGTGTCACCTGAGAATGAGGTTGTCCAGGCCGAGCCGGTAATGGAGGTGAAGCCTCGTCGCAATCTTTGGGTTTGGACAGCTGTTCCGGGTTGGGCGATCAGTTTGATTGTCCATTTGGCGCTGTTGATGATTCTCGCGGCGATTTCTTTAGAGCCAGTTCAGAAGGCCCTCGCCATCTTGACGGTCTCAAGCAATGGGGCTGCCACCGAACAAATGCAGTCCTTTGATATTTCGGATGCTCCAGCGCCAGAGATGTCAGAGCCAACGGAAGAGCCTGTGTCGTTGCCAGCTGCGGCGACAGCACCTGTGGCTGAGATGATGGAAGTTGCCCTGGATCCGGTCATTACCAATCCGATTGGCGAATTGCCCGTTACGAATGTCATCGATCAGATTGCCCCTAGCAGTTTGTTGTCCGATGCGATGTCGGACCAAATGACACAGGCATTAAGCAGTCGTTCTTCGAATATGAAGAAGGAAATGCTTGAAAAATTTGGCGGCACCGCGGCAAGTGAGCAAGCGGTGGCGCGGGCTTTGGCCTGGATTGCCGCGCATCAACTGCCGAACGGGGCTTGGAGTTTCGGGCACGATCGAGTTTGTCGTGGTCAATGTGGTGAAGCGGGCAATTTTGTCAATTCCTACAATGCGGCAACCGCAGTCGCTTTGCTTCCCTTTTTGGGGGCGGGCCAGACCCATTTAGATGGTCAATACAAAGATACCGTCAAAAAAGGGCTCGCCTTTCTCATCAAGCGTATGGAAATTACCGGGGGAACACCACCGCGTGGATCATGGCATGAAGCCAATGGAAACATGTATTCGCACGGCTTAGCTGCTATTGCTGTTTGTGAAGCCTATGCCATGACTAAAGATCCCGATTTGGAAAAGCCAGCTCAACTCGCCTTGAACTATATCTCTTGGGCGCAAGATCCACGTGGCGGCGGTTGGCGCTATTCGCCTCAGCAGCCAGGCGATACCTCCGTGGTGGGCTGGCAATTGATGGCACTCAAGAGCGGCTTGATGGGTGGACTGACCATTTACCCCGAAACCGTGAAGAAAGCGGGCTTCTTCTTGGACTCCGTTCAAACCAACGATGGTGCCTACTATGGCTACGATGCACCAAGCGCAGACCCAACTGCGAGTGCGGCCACAACCTCTATCGGCCTATTGTGTCGTATGTACATGGGCTGGCCCAAGGAAAAGAAGGGTGTTCAAGATGGCGTTAAATTTATTGCAGGTATTGGGCCATCGAAGACGAATGTATACTATAATTACTATGCCACCCAAGTATTGCGGCAGTACGGCGGAGCCGAATGGGACCGTTGGAACGAAGCGATGCGCAACCAGCTGGTGGATTCCCAAGAGAAATCTGGGCACGCCGCTGGGAGTTGGTTCGACGGAACATTGGAAGATTGGAGCCATGAGCAGCAAGGCGGGCGACTCTATTGCACTGCTATGTCGACCATGATTTTGGAAGTTTACTATCGATATATGCCACTTTATGGCGATAAATCGACTGAAGATGATTTCGAGCTTTAGGGCACCGAGTGAACGATGACTACTTTGCCCCCACCCGATCTTCCGGTGAATTCAGGGGGCAACAAAGTTGCCGGTCCACCCCCAATCTATGATCCATCGACAGACCCGAATCTGCCTATAGGCCCAGCTTTTTCGAGTTCTTCCCCACCACCAAAGCTGACCGAAGGCTCTAGCGTCAGCACGTCGCCATCTAGCAATTTATCTGATAACGATGCGCCGGCCGACGCCGCTTCGCCAGTGCCCTTATCCTTCGTGCCATCACGTTTCACCGGCAGCACTGCATTTCTGATTAGCTTCATTGCGCACGTACTTCTACTTTTGCTGCTCGCTGTGATCTTGTTGCAACCAGAATTCGTTGGGCAAAGTGGCGTGAGCATTGATGCGGTTTTTGATCGCACTGAGAAAGCCGAATTGGAAGTCCTTCCCAATGATCGTTCCTTGGAGGAAGGGACCAACCAATCCGAAGTGGATAGCTCGGCTAACTCTACCGAATTGGTCGCCAGTGAGACGGCCGCGCCGACTTCACCTGTCGAGCAAAAGGCACAGCCACAAACATCCATGGCACAACTCTTGGCCTCCTCTGCCAGCGAAGCGGTGGTAGAAGCATTTCGCAATAGCTCCGTATCGCAAAGGCAAAGCGATCAGCGCGCCGCAGCCGCAGCCGCAAACGGTGGCACTCGAGAGAGTGAAGCGGCTGTAGAAAATGGACTCAAGTGGCTCATGGCGCATCAAAGTGGTGACGGTTCGTGGAGCTTACAATATCGCACCCCCGAGTGTGCTGCGGGCTGCGATCATGAGGGGAGGGAGGGGGATTATCAACCTGCGGCAACCGGCCTAGCGTTGCTCAGTTTTTTGGGGGCCGGTTATTCACACCGCGAAGGGCCTTACCAGGCTGAACTACGCAAAGCGATTTACTATTTGATCACTCGAATTGAATATGATGAGAGTGGCGAGGTTGGAAACCTTGCAGGTATCAGCGAACATGCAATGTACAACCATGGCATTGCGACACTTGCCCTGTGCGAAGCGTTTCAGATGAGCAATGACTCCGATCTAGAAAAACCGGTTCGCGCTTTAATTCAATACACGGTGAAAGCTCAACATGATGTCGGAGGCTGGGGATATTCGGCTGCGACACCTGGTGATTTAACCATTAGCGCTTGGCAAGTCATGTCGATTAAAAGCGCTCATTCGGCGGGTATTCGAGTTCCATCCGATGTAATGCGACGCTTCGACCGATTTATGGATACTCAACAATCAGGAGCTGGTGCGTTCTATGGCTATCGAGGGCCTGGCAAGCAAGCTGGTACAACGGCGATGGGGTTGCTGTTGAGGATGTACCGTGGTTGGTTTCGCAGCGACCCACGTTTACTTGAGGGGCTGAATTACCTCGAGAAGACAGGCGTATCAACCACCGATGTCTATTTTAACTTCTATGCCACTCAGGTGTTCTTTCATCAAGATGGGCCAGCATGGAAGAAGTGGAATCAGCAAGTACGCGATTTCTTGGTTAAGACACAAGCCCAGCGCGGGCATGAGGCAGGAAGTTGGTCGATGATCGATTCCTACTCAAAGGTGGGGGGGCGGCTCTATTGCACTTGTATGTCGATTTTGACTTTGGAGGTTTATTACCGATATCCCCCAATGTTTCGGGAAATAACGCGTGATAGCTTCGAATTTTAGCGGTAATTCGTCGCATTTTGAGACAGGGACTTGGCGACCGATACCGACCAGGAAACAATAGAGAGATCCCTCCCAGCACCCAAACGTCACCCGATGTTGCCTCCACCAGGGCAAAAGTGGTTCCCACCACCAAAGTGCTGAATAATCGCCTGGACGATGAAGAAAGCAGTCGCCCCGTCGATGCACCATGGAATCGCTCCTGCGATGCACGGTACCGTGCTGAATGAAAGCGTGCTGAATGAAAGCGTGCTGGATAGCAGCGAGCTGAATAAAATTGGACAACAAGTATCCTCTACCCCGTCGTAATGAGTCGCCATGACGATTGGGTTCATAAGAGTTTTAGTTATGCCTTCAAAAAGAGAACTCAAGTCTGCAACATTGGATAGGGCATTCATCCGACGGATGTTGGCTCTAGCGACGTTGTGGTGTTTGGCCACTTCGGTCAGTGCAGATGACACGTTTTTTGAAAAC
>JBILTA010000562.1:0-4082 GCA_044371785.1 Pirellulaceae bacterium
GAAAGCACGCTTTCCCTGACCAGGAGGCCAAGCATGATAGAGTGTCGATGCCAGGTACATTACCACCATGCTCGCCACAAAAACACTAGTGCTAATTGCTCCCCAAGGCTTGCCATGCGCTAATGCCTGTCCCACGAGCAATGGCCCAGCAATAAGGGCCGCCAAAAGCCCCAGGCCATGACTCAGTGTGTGTGCGAGCTCTTCGCCACTCGAAGGCCGAGGTTCAGCCATAATGATTTTCTGATTTGTCAATGTAGTTCGGCTCCGACAATCAAACTACCAAAAGGCTGCCGACGCCAAGCAAACGACAATTCGAATTCAAGGGCCATCAATCCTACACGGCCCGCGCGTCGGCCGAAGACCGACCCAGCAGGAAGTAAAGCACCATTCCAATCACCGGCAACAGCAGAATGATGGCAATCCACATTAATTTGCGCATAACGCTGGACGATCCAAGCAGCACACTCAGAATCGCGAATATGTCCAAAATCAGAATCAGGGTTCCGACGATGCTCATGGAAGTAATCATCGCAAATCTCCTTTTGTAAATTTCTCTTAGCTCACAAGTGCCGCCAAGGGGCAGCCGGCTGAAAAAGCCAAGCCCAGCTGATACTGAGGCAATTGCCCCGCTTCTGCTGTAAAGTTGTATGGTTGCGTCATTAAGAGCAAAAGAAAAAACATGGCAGTCCGAATGGAGTTCTATATCCAAACCCCTTTACGCCTCAGTTCTCTAATGCTGTTAACGCCTCGACGCAATCTCTAGAGAGCAATTAACGTGCCATTGCTACTGGTCGTGATTTACTCGTATTTTTTGAGTTTTCAGCGTGCGACATGCGAGCGATATTGTACGAGTTGCAACGGAAGTGTGCTGGTTTGACGCTCTGTAGAAACTCTCTTACATGGGTTGGAGAGGAGAGTTGTCTCTGTTGGATAAGCAACGAGACCATTAATGGCCTACGCCGCTCCAAAGGCAAACTATCCGAGCCATCATGAGCTGTTTGACTTGCTCAAGTCCCGCGAAGCGTTTCAAGATATCGACATTGTTCGTGACGCTTTCCAGCGTTTCCGAATTAGAAACATTCCTGCCAGCGATCACAGACTACGTGAGTCTGCTGCTTCACTTGGTACGACGTGGGTTTTCCTTCATGTACGCTCTCGTCACATAGTCGCTTTCGGAATACTCCTTATGGCAAGCGATACAAGAATCGATTTTGCCGCTGGCAAGCAAACGCTTGCTTGGACCGTCGAGAACAGCATACTCCCAGTCCCCATACTCAGCATCGAAACCAGCGGCCATTTTTCGCATCACAGTGAATAGGATGGCAGCATCACTCGTTTTGTCCTTAAGTTTTGCTTTCACGATCACCGTCCCTACGGGGTAAGCACCCTTGCCGGAGGCCATTTGCTCCTTGCCACTTTCTGTTACGTAGACATGACAATACGCGGTTGTCCCATTGCCTTCGTGGATATTCGAGTTGAAAGTTGCTTTGCACAACTGAGCGGTAGAATCTTCCATTGGATGCGGTTCGTCGGTAACACGCTGGAGTTTATCGAGCTTTGTGACGACTCGAGAAAGCGTTTCTGGATCGTCGGATTCAGTCCAGGCAACGGTGGTTGTTGTCACCGCGAAAATCATAGTAAGAATAACGCAACAGATTGACATTGCATTTGATTTCATTGCTTTCTCCATGTAAGTCGCGAGTGTCTCGAATTCGTTGAGGGTAATGATGCAGCCAAAGATAAGGGTAACCGAAACGGACATAGCGTATCGTACTATGTTCGGCGTGATAGCTTGTAACGGTCATGTAACTCCTTGTAAAGGTTCATTAAATCCGCTGATCAAAATGACGGAAGGTGGAGGAGCGATTCGCCCCTCCACATCGCGACTCAGTAGTGACCTTGCTGGACCCGATGTGCTCTGATTCGTAAGTTACTGCGGATTCTTTCCTTTCGCCTCATTAGCACTTACTAGTCGCTTCAACAGGATAATCACGTCTAGCTAGAGTTGGACTGGGAGCCAAAGGCAGTAGGACGCACTTCGGACTGTTCTGCCACACAGATTCACAAAGTGTCCCCGTGTAGATCATAGTTACCCGCCTTCGTTTTTCCGTTCTCAACTATTTCAATGGACTTGGGTGACGTTTGGGGATTCAATTTGAAGGTCGCTTCGCCAAGGTTTTCCCCTTCTGCATGGTCATTTTTTCACCGAAGAAAACCATGCGGATATCCGGCACGAATCCTGCGAAGCAACTCGCCCACTATCTAGCGTTCAAAGATGGGTGGGAATTGTGGTAGGCGCAAGTGTGATCGCCGAAGGATCGAGCTGATTTAAGCTTACCATATCAATAGGACTAAGAATGTTCCGGCATGCGTTATTCAGTCCATAGTTGTGTAGGTTGGCGTTCCAATAAAGTGTTCTTGGTTCATGCCTTGTAGCCTCGTTCGGATCTCATCCGATCAGAACAATAGTCAGCGCATTAAACAGGCCATGTGCAGGCAACTGTATGCTCGATTGAAACTTGCGCGGCACACCTCAAATTTGATGGCTTACTTTGCTATCAATTTCGTAATCCGTTCAGCTGAGTGGAGGTAGTGATTTTTCCTCCAGTCCCATACCACACCAGCATCACAGTCCAGTATAGTTTTGGCTGATTCAATAGTTATTCAACTGCAGCGCTGTCTTCTGAGAAAAAACGATGTTCAAAAGAAACAAGAGATCTACAGTTCGAAAGACGTTACGATTGGGCATTGAGTCCCTAGAGGATCGTAGGCTTCTCGCCGGTAACATCACGGCTACCTTTGTCGGCGGAAATCTAGTGCTTCGCGGCGATGCGGCCGACAACGCAGTCACCATTTCACAAACTGCTGCGAATAAAATTTCTGTGTTGGGCAAAAGCGATTCCGGCAGCGCCACCACGATTAATGGCTTGGCTGGGCCGGTCATATTCACGGGAACGCTCAATAGTATTGACGCGGATCTAGCGGGCGGAAATGACCAGTTTCTTGTGGGCAATAATTCCGCTGATGTAAATAAACTCAACGATGAGATCTTGTTCGGAAGGGCGGGGAGTTTTTCCGGTCTCGCGTCTGCACGAACCATTGTTAATAACAACATCACCTTTCGGGGCGGCGATGGATTTGATTCAGTCGCCATCTTGGCGGATGTAGGTGGAGGTATCTTCGCTTATTTGGGAGCCAATAACGATGGAGTTGGCGTTCAAGGTTCCACGGTAAAAGGGTCGATCGTGTTAGAAGGTGGGGCGGGAGCTCAAAGCACATTTCTCGTTCGTAATACAACTGTTACAAGTCAGGTCGTAATCAACGGTGGCGTTGGAGCTAGCCGAGTGGTTGTCGGTGCAGGTTCGGCGGCTGGTATAACGATCAATGCCAGGGAGGGCAACGATTCCATCGAAGTATCCTCGTCTAACGTGGGCAACAATGTTGTTGTAAGTGCCCTCGGAGGAAATGACTCGATTCTGGTCAGTGGTTCGATGATTGGAGGATCGTTGCGCGTTAGTTCGGGGATTGGCGATGATAATGTAACTATCGACAATAACTCCATACGATTTGATGCGAGCATCATCACTGGCGCAGGGAACGACACCGTTCAAGTGACTTCCAAGAGACCTGCCGCAGGAGTGCTGGCGACGCAAACCAACATCGGTGGTGCACTGCTCGTTGATCTTGGCTGGGGAAATGATGTTGCAATGATTGGTTCGAACGTGACCGGTGATTCTGCAGTTAGGGTATCTGGTTATGTCACACTCCTTGGCAGCGATGGAATCGACGCCCTGACCGTTCAAAACGCTAAGTTTGGAAACGGCTTAACGGTTGATATGGGAATTGGCAACGATACAGTTAGCTTCTCGAGTGTCACGATCGCACGAGGCCTATCGGTTTTCCTGGGGGCCGGTAATGACGATTTGACTCTCGCTGCAACCGAGGCCGCATTTGCTGAGCTGTATGGTGGTTTAGGGAGTGATGGTTCGAGATTGTCCGGGAATCAATTCGGACGTCAGTTGTTGCGCGACTTCGAACGAACGCTTTAGTTCGACTGGGGCAGTGGTTATAGCTAGGTTATC
>JBILTA010000563.1:0-4065 GCA_044371785.1 Pirellulaceae bacterium
CATACCAGCCCAATCAACTGCAGGTACTGCTTATCTAGCAGACATGAATTGGGGCTGTCGATACGCAACCTTAAATCGCAGCCTGATTCTTAACGCGGTTGCTGATCTAATGGAACGATACCATTTCATCGATGTGGATACACCTTCCTACATCGACTCACCCCACAACTTTCTCTCGATCCTGACCCTCGAAGAGGATACATATTATGTGCATCGCAAAAGTGCCAATGCCGCAGCGTTGAATCAATTCGGGATTATTGCGGGTACGATGGCCACAGGCTGCTTAATCACCATAGGGCTTGGAGAGTCAACGTCTTTGCAGTCATCGTCCCATGGTGCCGGTCGCGCGATGAGCCGTACCGAGGCATTTGAAAAAATTCGCGCTCGCGATATCGATAAACAAATGACGTCGATTGTCTACCGTAAAAAAGACGTGAATCGATTTCGCGATGAAGGACCACAGGCCTACAAAAGTATCCACGAAGTGATGCAAAGACAGAAAGACCAAGTCCGAATTGTCGAAACTCTCACTCCAGTCCTGAACGACAAGCGAACCTGATACGTCCCGCTCTTGAAGACAGAAATCTTCTGATATCAAGCTAACTTATTGGGCGTTAACCTACCATTCTCTTTCGATCAACCAAACGGTCAGGCTATACTATCCCCCAAATACTCGCTTGCAAGGAACATCATTTTCATGGAACCTCGCTCATGATACGCCTAGGATTCCTTATCACTCTTTGTTGGCTGCAATCTCTTGCAATAGCTGGAGATGATGCTCGCCCCAACATCATCCTAATCATGGCGGATGATTTTGGTTATGAATGCGTCAAGGCCAACGGTGGTGATTCGTATCAAACTCCGAACCTCGATCGGCTCGCACGTGAAGGGATCCGTTTCGAGCAGTGCCATGTTCAACCACTCTGCACCCCGACTCGCGTGCAACTGATGACCGGTATCTACAATGTGCGAAACTATCTCAATTTCGGAACCTTAGTACGAACGGAACGTACCTTCGGACATTATTTTCAAGAAGCCGGGTACGCGACAGGGATCTGTGGTAAGTGGCAACTTGGCAGAGAACCGGATTCACCACAACACTTTGGCTTTCAGGAGTCATGCCTCTGGCAACACACTCGTCGACCTCCGCGGTATGCCAATCCAGGCTTAGAGTACAACGGTACTGAGAAAGATTTTGCGCAAGGTCAATATGGCCCCGACTTAGTGAATGAGTTTGCCATCGACTTCATTTCACGGCATAAAGATCAGCCATTCTTTCTATACTACCCGATGATGCTTACACACGATCCTTTTCAACCCACGCCCGACAGCCCAAATTGGGATCCTACGACCACTGGTGAAACAGCCAAACGTGATGTCAAGAACTTTGCGGACATGACCGCATACATGGACAAAATGATCGGCAAGGTAGACGAGCATTTGAAACGCCTCAATATTCGTGACAATACCTTGCTGATTTTTCTCGGTGACAACGGCACTCACCCGAGCATAACAAGTCGCTTTCAAGGAAAAGACTACCGTGGTGGCAAAGGGACCACGACCCCACGAGGTACCCACGTTCCCCTTATTGTGAATTGGCCCGCGGTTATTCAAGCGGGCCATGTCGACGCAAGTCTTATCAGCAGCGTTGACATTCTTCCCACAATCTGCGATGCAGCAGGCATTCATCCAAAGACGAAGCTCGATGGAATCAGCTTTTTACCGCAGTTGCGTGACCAACCTGGCCAACCTCGGTCGTGGTTGTATAGTTGGTACTCTCCACGACAACAAGCAAACCTTGCAGTTAAGGAGTTTGCGTTCGACAGCAATTACAAGCTCTATCGAACGGGTGAGTTCTATCGACTGAGCGACGACCTAAACGAGCAGCGACCATTGCCAACCACTTCACTAACTCCTGAAGAGTCACAAGCTCGGATGAAGTTGCAAGCCGCTTTAGAGCAATTTACCACTGCTCGCCCGCAGGAACTTGATCGAGCGATTGAAGCGGCCGCTCCTAAGCAGCCGAAGAAGAAGGCAAAAAAACCATAGTTTTTACGTGAAAGAGAATGCGGGGCAGAGAACGTGCGAAACGCAACATCATCCATGATCTATACCAATTCGCGGATCGGTTCACGGCGGTCGACAAGATATTGCGGCCGGCCGCTATGATCGGGAATGGTCACTTGATTCACATCGATACCAAGTTGTCGATATAAAGTCGCGAATACATCTTGGTAATGAATCGGACGATCTTGTGGCACTTCACCTAAGCGATTGGTGGAACCGATGACTTGACCGGTGCGCATGCCACCACCAGCCAACAAACAGCAGGAAGCTTGCGGCCAATGATCTCGTCCAGCATCTTTGTTGATGCGTGGAGTTCGACCGAATTCGCCCCAAGCTACCACACTCACATCGTCGGCAATACCGCGTTGATGCAAGTCGGCGACTAGGGCAGTAATCGCTTGATCGAACATCGCTAGCTGCGAAGGTAATCGAGCGAAATTGGAATGATGTCGATCCCAGCTACCGAAGGAGAGCGTCACACAGCGGACACCTGCTTCGACTAAACGGCGCGCTACTAAGAATTGGTCCATCCAATGCGGTCCTGCATCTTCGCCAAACGCCGGATCTGCACTTCCGCGACCATAAAGTTCGCGAGTAGCGGCATCTTCCTTTTCGATATCGAGAGCCTCGACCAGCTTGCTCGACGTCAAGACATCAAAAGCCTTCTGAGTATACGAATCATAGGCGCTCATATCAGCGCTCGAGTCTTGCCATTGTCGAAAGCGATCGACTTCTTGTAGCAACGAGCGTCGATCACGGAGTTGATCCAACGAGACTCCCTGCAAACGCATATTGGCCATCCCTTCTCCGTCGGGCTGGAATGGAGCATGGGCGGCTCCCAAGAAGCCGGGATAGCCTGGGTTAGAATAGGGAGCGTGTTTAGTCTTGATAGTCAGTCCGACAAACGGAGGTACGGCGCGGTCAACGGGCCCCATCAGCTTCGAGAGAGCCGATCCGAGAGATGGGTGATTCTCTTGGCGGCCGCGAGCTCCGATGGGATAGCCGCTCATGCACATATCAGAAGCATGTTGATCGGGTGAACCGTACAGTGAGCGGATGATGGCAAACTTGTCCATCATCGAAGCGAGTTTCGGCAGGTGCTCGCAGATCTGAATCCCGCTAACGTTGGTGGATATGGGTCGAAAGGAGCCTCGAATTTCGGCTGGGGCTTCCATCTTGAGATCGTACATATCTTGATGGGAGGGTCCGCCGGGGAGGTAGACCATGATGATCGCTTTATGCTTCAAGACGGAACCGCCCGACGAGAGCGTTGAGCCTGAGGTGGCTTTGCTTTGTTCCGTTTCCTCAGCAGCTCGCAGGATTTGCGGCAGGGAAAGCCCACCTAAACCCAGTGCCCCAATTCTCAGGAAATGGCGTCGACTGTGAGAGTCACAAAATGAGCTACAGGAGCGGCCAAGGATTTCGAGCATAACAGCCAACACTCAGAATCAAAGAGGTAGGATGGGGGGGGAGGTACCTATTATTGTAACGGCCCGGGTATGGCGAGGATAGCCAGTGATTTTGTGGGCCGATACGCCACGAAACCCTAAGCGGAAGCTATCTATGTGAACTAATAACTCGGAAGAATGCCTAACGCAGGAGGGGCGAGACTTAGATCTGACATAGGGATCGGTCAGACGGTCGGCGTTTTCCCATGAGTAGCAACTGGTATCGAATGAAGCTGGAGTCGCGTAGTTCCCTCTACGAGGAGCGTATCTCAACGATGGCCAGCGGAACGACGATGCACGCTTCGAGTATAAAATAGGTTGCGCCGAGAAACGTTAGTGACTCGTGAAAGAAGAGGCATGCAGCGGTAGCAGCCACGCAGTAGGCGAGATTGAGGTAACCGATGGCTGCCAGGGGCCATTTGGCATTAGGCCAAAACTGGAGAGCGCAGAGATCAAAACCAGCATATAGAGCGGCCACCATACCGAGAGTCAGCAAAATATGGACTGGTAGACCGGTCGGTACCAAGGTGGTTAGAACAGCACCGGTGAC
>JBILTA010000074.1:0-12936 GCA_044371785.1 Pirellulaceae bacterium
TTTGAAGTATCTCAACTTGCAGTTGTGGTTCAACGACCTGTTGTGCAATTCGATTTTGGAAAATCGCAACTCGACGTGGATCGATATCGCGGCCCTGAAGCAGGGGTTGGACGTACGCGAGCTTGAGCTCACCGCCATCAAGTGTCTCACGCTCTTTATACCAAGGCTGGAAATCACCTCGTCCAATTCGATAACCTGACGCGAGATAGCCACCCCACCAAGTATTGCGAGCCAACCCGATACCATGCCGATAGTTCTCATAGAAACCGGTCGGCTCGTTCATCGTATCGGCCAAGATCTTGGTATCGAATTCTCCCCAAGAAGTGAGCAAATCACCATCGGCAACTTGACGCTGCAATCGCACCGCTTCGATCGTAGGATATGCCCGATATACCGACGCAATCACGTCGCTTAATGTGAGTGCAGATGGGTTTACTGCAGCCAGCGGCTCTTCAATCGCTTGCCGTAAATTGTCAGGAAGCCTGGATTGCAGCTCTTCAAAAGAAGGGTCAGGAAGCGAACCTGGTTCCAGCAATTGGCGGGGCTGCCCCAAAATCCGATCTTCTTGCTGAGGTTGCAGCCGAGCATTAGGGTTCTCTGGCGCCGGGGTTATGCCGGGAGTCTCTTGAGCGGGTACAACGACCGCACCTTGCTCTGGTGGCTGTTGCCAGGCCCCAAACGCAGAGCCGCATAGAACAACGGCTCCGCAAACCCCCAAAACGCTCCCCCGTAGGTCCAACGCCTTGAATCGTTCTACTACTTTGGAAGCTTGATTTTCTTGGCTTTTTCTTCGCTGTCTGACTTCTCGTCGTCCACTGAAGGCGGGAATCCGTTCAACTGTCGCCATATTTCAAATCCCAGAGTAACTTCGTTCAGCAGGACCCATCCATTGGCCCGCATCCCCTGTCGCAATATTTCTTTAGGCCAGGGGCGTTGACCCCGCAATGTATCTAATTCTGGATCTGGTACGACCAGAATACGAAACTTGCCCGCACCCGCACTAAAGGTGTCGATCATTTTTACTCGACCACCAAAAGTTCCAATTGCGATCGATGGCCAGCCTACAAATTGAACTGCAGGCCATCCCTCAAATTGCAATCGAACCTCCTGTCCCTCACGAATAAACGAAGTGTCGTTACCTGAGACGACCAACTCTACAGCTAACTCATTAACGTCGGGGACGATCGTGAAAAGCTCGTCTCCCTTCTTAACCGTCGACGCACCTTCTGCTGTGACCAAACGATACAAAACTCCGTCACAAGGTGCAGCCTGCTTCAATCGATCCAACTCGCCACGTTTGATCTCATAATCACTAATCTTCTGCTCCGTCATCTGCATTTTGCCGTAGTAGCTCTGCACTTTCGACTTGGCACTTGCGATCTTGTCATTGCCTTCAGCAGTGATCTTATCCAACTCTGCTTCCTTCTCCGCGATCTCTGCCTCGATCGCGGACCTTGACTCCGTATGAGCCTGCAGTTCCTCGATCAAACCTTTCTCTTTTGCCAAATAAGCGGCATTGTCTAGGCCCGCCTCAACCCCTACAGCAATCAACCGATCGCTCTGTGCGCGGTTGAGCTTGGCTAACTCCAGTTCCACTTTATACTTGCGAATCAAAGAGTCCTTTTCTTGCAATTTGAAGGATGCCGTCTGTATCGCTGCTTTTTGTTTCTCAATGTTCGCATCACGCGTTGACTCTGCCAATGTCACCTGAGACTTGGAGAGCTCATATTCTGCTCGCTCAGCCTTCAATTGCTCTTCCAAAAAACTGATGATCTCATCGGTCTGAGCCAACTCCCGACGTGCTGTTGGCTCCAACTCAAGGATGAAATCCCCTTTCTTGACCCGGCGGCCTTCCACCATTCCGCCCGCAATCTGCTTTACGACTCCGTCGTACTGCGACTTTACCTGTTGAGGTCGTTCCTGCGGATTCAAGGCCGAAACGGTCCCAGAGCCTTGTGAGGTTTGTTGCCAAGGGAGGGCAAACATTCCGATCACTACCAACAACAAACCAAACATGGCGTAGTAGGCAAGCTTGTGAATCCATCGAAGCGACCGTACCAGAAGCAGAGCCGGGAAATCTCCCCCTAACTCCTCTTCTAATGCGACCCCTCGTTTCCATCGTTTTGTTATAATCGACATATTCGATTCAACCGTTTCATGCAAAAGCATGGGATGAGTCTAGATTACCGGACTCTCCATGACTGCCCAAACCAGAAAGATTCACTACTTTATCACAGCGTTGGATGATGTCCGGCTCGTTGGTGATGACGATAATGGTGGACATCTTGGGCGTAGTTAGGTTATCCCAAATCCCTTGCCTTATCTCGATAGGTAGGGCATCCAAAGCACCATCCAAAATGAGCACACGCGGGAGCCCCGCGATAGCTCTTGCAATCATGAGCCGATCGATTTGACCTGCCGAAAGGGGACGTCCACCGGTCAAGAGCATCGTTTCAACGCCCTCAGGTAACTTAAGCACTTCTTCCCAAGCCAACACTTTGCGGAGGCTTTCACGTACGTCCGCATCCGTAACTGTTGGCCGACCTAGGTGGATGTTCTCGGCAATCGATCCGTGAAAAATTTGACGAGCGCCAGCTAAAGCCGCTAAACCACCATCGCTTAAACGAGCCGCTTCACGAGCATCGATCCCCTCCACTTCCACATAACCATGGCTCGGGCATCGCATTCCAGACAACATCTCTGCTAGTAGCGATTTCCCATAGCCACTCGGACCAACAATGGCAACGGTTTCGCCTGCTGCGATTGAGTAATCTGGGTAATGTAGTTCTTTGTGCGTCCCATGCATGGTCACAGAAAGGTCTTTCCACTGCACCGGAGCGGGCCCAATTCCAACATCGATGACACGACCAGGTGGATCCGTTTCCAAATCGAGCAAATGTCCTAGTTTGTTTACGCCTGCGGTTAGGTCGAAGAAGGTTTCGATTTGCTTGCCGATCTTCATGAACGAACCAAGGATCACCGTCACAATCAACTCTGCAGCCACCAACTGCCCCGGCGATAAGCGACCTTGTATCACAAGCCATCCACCTAACCCAAGCAAGGCCGTTGAGGCAACGGCATAGAGCACCATACCGGCCGCATTTTGCCTCAACAAAACCGTAAAGTGGCGACTGCGCATCGTTACGTATTCGCCCATGAGTCGATTCGACCGATCCACCGCTAACTGCCTACCGCCATGGATCTTAAAGGCGGTGGTTGCAGCGGAAAGATCCTGAAGCCAATGCGCGATTTTATATTTAACGATCGATTCGTTTTCAGCGGTCTTCATACCACCACGCCCCAAAACGAAAATCGTAAGCACGAAGCATATTACCAATACGATGTCGAAACCTAACAAGAACGGATGATAGAAAGCCAGCAAAGCTAAACCAATAAAGGTTTGCAGTACCAGACTTATGCCATCGACAAAAATCGTCGTAACGGACTTTTGCAAGGTAACCACATCAAAAAAGCGATTGCTCAATTCGGGACCCCACACAGAATCCCATTGCTGGATGTTCGCCCTGGGAATTCGATTGGACAAATCGCCAACAATTCGAACCATCATGCGCCGCTGAATGATTTCTGCCGTGTACATTTGCAATATTCTCAGAAACCCTGAGAACATCAAAAACACAAACAAAATTAGAGACAACACGATCACGGGCTGAACATATCGCCCGAAAACTACCGTGTTCACCAAGGACTCTACAGCCAGCGGCGTCGCTAAACCAAGAAGTCCGACGACCATCGCGAAAAGCGTGATGATCCCAATGTCGTTGGCATCAAGTCGGCAAAACGCTAACAGTCGCGAAAGAGGTGAAATGTGTTCGTGATGACCATGATCATGCCCATGCCCCGCATGTGCATGATGAGAGTCTTTTTCCCAGCTACTCTCTTTCTGGACGCCATGACCAATCTTCGTCGCTTCCGCCAAGAAGAACAACTGCTTCCCTTGGTTGGAACGAAAGCCTAGAAGTTTCTTCAGTTTGCCTTTCGTGATAACTCGTTCTTCGATACCACTGTCACAAATAACTTGGACGTCGAAACGACCCCATGACGCGCGATGAATCAACCACCAGTTACCCTGGCCCTGCTCCTCCACAAATCGCGCTACGGGCATCCCCTCTCGGGCTACCGAAGTAAGGTCAGAAAAAGTCAATTCGATGGGAGCGATATGCAACCCGAGTTGATTGGCAGCACGGACCATCCAGAAAATGGAGTCCCCTTCGCCGCCTTGATGAACTTGCCGCGCTGCATCTGCCAAGCACTGGTGAATCCGGGACACCTCCAAAGGCATGTCCAAAAATTCACCTAATCGCTGCAAAAGCTGCGAGACACGCTGCCATGCTCTTGTCTCGTTGGCTGTCAGAGCTTGATCGATACCGTGCATCCGATTTGGCCCAAAAGTGGTAGATAATTTCTGGCTACATTACTTTATCGTCAGGTTAACCCACTAACCAAGGTAGGTAACTGCGTTTTTTTTATTTTTCGCAACTGGCAATGAGTAAAGTAAGCCTAGGATTCTACGTCAAGATAGGTCGGATTAGTTCGCCATGAATATCCGTAAGTCGAAAATCTCTTCCTTGATACCGATAAGTCAGTCGGGTGTGGTCGACACCCATCAAATGGAGGATGGTCGCATTTAGATCGTGCACATGAACAGGATCGCGGACAATGTTGTAGCAATAATCGTCCGTTTCACCCAAAGTGAACCCCGGCTTGATCCCTGCTCCCGCCAACAGAATAGTAAAGCAGCGTGGATGGTGATCGCGCCCATAATTGTCCGCCGTTATTCCACCCTGTGAATAAATGGTCCGCCCGAATTCGCCACCCCAAACGATCAACGTATCTTCCAATAGCCCACGAGCTTTCAAATCTTTGATCAAGGCCGCTGTCGCTTGATCGATGTCATTACATTGACCGCGCAATGCACTTGGCAAGTTGCCGTGGTGATCCCAGCCCATATGAAACAACTGGATAAATCGCACATCACGTTCAGCTAGTCGGCGAGCCAACAAGCAGTTGGCTGCGTACGAGCCGGGACGATTCACATCTTTTCCATACGATTCCAAAATGTGAGCGGGTTCATCGGATGTATTCAACAAGTCAGGCACACTAGCTTGCATACGAAAGGCCATTTCATATTGCGAGATACGGGCCTGAATCTCCGGATCCCCCAGTTCGTTTACGCGTTCTTCATTAAGAGACTTTAGTCGATCCAAGGTATTGCGCCGCATGGAACGCGTAACACCCGGCGGATCGCTGAGATACAAAACAGCGTCACCCGAGTTCCGAAATTTCACACCCTGATGTTGCGACGATAAAAAGCCTGCGCCCCACAAACGATCGTAAAGTGGTTGATCATCAGGTCGGCCACTTCCGAAACTCGTCAGCACCACATACGCCGGCAAATCCTGATTCTCGCTCCCCAAACCGTAACTCATCCATGAACCGATACTAGGTCGGCCGGCCAATTGCGATCCCGTCTGACAGAATGTAATCGCAGGATCATGATTAATCGCTTCGGTATGCATCGAACGAATCATGCAAAACTCGTCGGCAACCTGTGCCATATTGGGCAACAGTTCGCTCATCATCATCCCACTTTGACCACGCGGCTCAAACTTAAAAATCGACGGGGCAATCGGAAAGGTCGACTGTCCGGAAGTCATCGTCGTCAAGCGTTGGCCTTGTCGGATGGAGTCGGGTAAGTTCTCACCGCGATGTTTCTCCATCATCGGTTTTGGATCAAATAAATCCATCTGCGATGGCGCACCGCTTTGAAACAAATAAATAATTCTCTTTGCTTTCGGCATGTGATGTGGCAGGCCACTCACCTCACCCCGCGCATCTTCTGCAAACAAACTTCTTCCTTGAGTCAGAAATGGCAGAGCCATTGCTCCTAACCCAGATCGTCCCAAGAAAATTCTTCGATTCAAACGGTCCGTGATTTGTGTGTTTTGTTTCATTGTTCTTAGGGTCGATTAACGAACTCATCTAAATTGAGAAGAATATTGGCGGTTAGGGTATACGCGGCCCATTCCACTCGGTCCACACCCGCAATCTCTTTGGCTAAACCTACATTCAACAGTCCATCCACAGCCCCCTTCACCTGACTCAGCTCCCTTTGATCTGCAGCTAAGCCACCCTTTAAAACATCGAGCTCACTCTTGCTCGGATCGCGTCCCACGACTAAGCGGAAACCGAAGTTAAGCCGTTGATCCACGGTGTTACCACCTTCGGTGAGCATTCGAGCAGCCAGACCGCGTGCGGCCTCTAGGAAGGTTACTTCATTCAAAAGCGATAAAGCCTGCAAGGGCGTATTGGTACGCGAACGCTTCACCGTGCAAACTTCACGATTCGGTGCGTCAAACAGCAGCATCGAAGGTGGCGCGGCGGTTCGTTTCCATATCGTATACATCGAACGACGGTATCGCCCTGTATCTTCATCCGGCTTATAGTTGCGCAAGTCACCGTAGCGACTCGTCTCATCCCACACACCCTCTGGCATGTAAGGTTTCACGCTTGGACCACCGATTTGATCCACCATGAGACCACTCACCGACAAGGCGGCATCGCGAATAAACTCCGCTTGTAATCGCAATCGAGCCCCCCGAGCAATCCAACGGTTTTCTGGATCCAACGCGCGAGCCTCGGCAGTCGTTTTCGAAGACTGACGATAAGCATCGCTCATCACAATAAACTTTTGTAGCGCTTTCATATCCCAACGTTGGGCTTTCTCTCCAGACACCGCAGGAAGTTGCGTCGGCTGCATGAACTCAGCCGCTAAAAAATCCAGCAAATCAGGATGTGACGGAAAGTCAGCTTGAGATCCGAAGTTCTCAGAACTCTTTACCAAACCATTTCCGAAAAATCTTTCCCAAGCGCGATTCACCCAAACCCTAGCAGTGAGCGGATTGCGTTCATCGACTAACCATTTCGCTAACCCCAATCGATCATTGGCTGCACCTTCTGGTAAAGGGGGCAACGCCGCAAGTAGTCCTCGTTCGACTTTATCTCCGGGCTGATCATATTGACCACGTTTCAACACAAATGTCTCACGAGCTTTCCCTTCTTTCATGACCATCGCGGTGGGAACCGTAGCTTCCAAATCGGTCAGCAGTTTTTTCGTCGACGCAATTTCACGTTTCTTTCCTTGCAGAGGTCCTTCCACTTGATTGGCATAATACTTCTCAAGTTCCATCCACTGCGAATCGTTCCGTTGATCACTCTTTAACTTTAACGCTTCGAGCAAAATCCCAGACATTGGAACTTCATCCAATGCGACCGCCTCTGCCGGACTTGAAGTCGTCGACAAGCGAAATTTACCAATGTTATGCTGCGGAATCGCATCATGCTCCAAGCGTATGACAACTTCGCTCTGGTCCGTGATGAAAAGGGGCGTTTCGAGAACAAAAAAAGCTTTCCGATTCTCTTTTCTCGTTGGACCATCTACCGCCCAGCCTCGTCCTTTAGTGCCACTCACCACATTGCCGATGTCCCAACCATTTTGTGAGAAGTCGGCAACAGCCTTAACTACTTTGGCACTCTTTACTGAATCACTTCCGTTTTCACGCACCGATACATCGACGCGACTTAAAACAAAATTGCCGTTGGGATAACGACCCAAACTTTGCTCGGGCAAACTGGGGTCTACAAAGCATTCCAACAAGACGCCCGTCAAATTGCCTGCCGGCACTCGACCTCGAACTTCATAAGTATCAAACGCACTATTGGCTCCAGACACCAGATAAATCCCATCGCCCTGTGCTTTAATGTCCGCACCGCCACTAGACTTCGCTTCCTTAACCTCAAGCTGTGTCCACATCGACTTCTTGGTGAGTAACACCTCACCATGTTCGGCAGCCCAGCGATCGGCCAACTGCCGAACACCCTTTTGTAACTCCACCAATTCACTTTCATGCCGCGCAAGTTGTTGCGTTAACTGTTCAAGTTTTGTTTTATGATCCGCCGCAAAAACCTTAATCGTGGGGTCAGTATTTCGAGACTCACCCTGCAACGTACCACTCTCAGGCACGTTGTTGTAATACGAAAACAGTTGATAAAACTCACGTTGACTGATGGGATCGTACTTATGATCGTGGCAGCGGCAACAATTAAAAGTTAAACCTAACCAAGTAAGACCCATCGTTTCAACGCGATCGATTACGGTTTCAACTCGCCATTCTTCAGCAATGATGCCACCTTCGCCGTTCAACTTATGATTGCGATGAAAACCAGTGGCTAGAACTTGCGAGTCAGTCGCATTGGGCAACATATCGCCCGCATTCTGTTCAATCGTAAATTGATCAAATGGCATATTCTGGTTGAATGCGTTAATCACCCAATCGCGCCAGGGCCATTGAAACCGGCTGCTATCGACCTGAAACCCATTGCTATCCGCATAGCGTGCAAAGTCCAACCACTGAACCGCCATCCGTTCGCCATAACGAGGCGACTTCAGCAATCGATCCACCAATTTCTCGTAAGCATCCGCTGAAGTGTCGTGAACGAAAGCATCCACTTCGGCCGGCGTCGGTGGCAGTCCATGTAGGTCCAGCGTCAAGCGTCGAATCAACGTAACGCGATCCGCTTCCGCTTGAGCTTGCAAACCATGCGATCTGCGTTTTACCTCCAAGAATGCGTCGATGGGATGATTGAAGCCCTCGAGCTTAGGGACATCAGGTCGCACGATCTGACGAAACGCCCAATGCTCTTCATAGGTTGCCCCCTCTGACATCCAACGTCGCAATAGCTCGACCTGCTCCTTCGATAGTGTCTTACCAGAATCTGGGGGCGGCATTTTCAGTTCAGGATCATCGCTGATGATACGCAGATTGACTTCGCTTTCCTCGAGCTTTCCAGGAACAATAGCAATACTTCCGGACTCACCTGCTCCATAAGCAGCATTGGCTTTATCCAAACGCAAGCCACCATGCCGTTTGTTGTCATCGGGCCCGTGGCATTGGAAACAAGCGTCTGAAAGAATCGCACGAATGTCTTGATTGAAAGACAACTTTTGCGGTGGCTCTCCCTGGCTGCGTGTAGGGACATTTATTAGCACCCATAACGCCAACAACCAAACCAAGTTAGAGCGAAACCAAAAGCGATTGGTCAGAAATCGGCAAACATCCATAAGGTGAGATCACATTGGGCGGGAGAAATAAGAGAACACTCCAACTGAGCGGACTTATACTATAAGTCTTCTCCCCCAGAATCTCTACCAGCCGTCGCTACTTTAGGTCCATTTCCCTACTGCACCGGGGTATCCCGCAAGTCCACAATTTAGTAGCCCCCTCTCCAGCGACAACCGACATCAACTGAAAAGAGGCCCCTACCCTTTGGAAACGACCTCCGCAAGCCAACTCACAGACAAAACGAAAAAAGGGCCGGAGCGATTTCCACTCCGACCCTTCTCAAATTTTAGCTGATTTACACTAGTAGCTGAAGCTCAAGCCTAAATCGACTCCCTGCATCCAATATCCGGTTTCTCGGAAGGTGAAGGAAGGATTGTTTGAATTCTGCAGCAAATCGACTGTTGGGTTTACCTGATCGCCAGCTAGAGCGACATCGGACCAGTATAGGAAGGTATAGCCTACGGTGAACTTCACGTTTTTCCGCAAGTCGTAGCCTAACTTCACACCCAACTCAGGCATAAAACCAAAGCGATCGCGAGAGTACACTCCGCTATTGCTACCTTGAGCCAACACACCAGCGGCGGTGTTGGTAACCTGTTGTGTTCCACCGTCGACTGTTGTGGTGGCACCACGGATCGCAACTTCTTGACCGATGTTACCAAAGCCCACTTTGACCAACGACCCGACAGTGAAGCGGCCGCGGCGGAAATCGCTTTCCATGCCCAAGCTACCACCATGGAAAGTGTTGCTGGTCGAGAAACTATCGAGTGTATCAAACGTGGTTCCGTCAGGAATCAAATCACCAGTGAGCCGATTCGTTCGGAAACTTCGAATGCTGAGGTCATTATCAAGGCGGTTGAACTGATAACCCGCTAACATTACCAAGCGATGCGAGTTATCACCAGTAATTAGGAATTTACCCAATGCATCCACACCGATCATCGATAGATCATTGGAAGCACTTGTGCTACCTTCCCAGTGCGATACGCCGTTAAGCTGATAGTTCACATCGTACACGGCAGACAGACCTGAGTTGAAATCAACGTAAGGACGACCTACCGAGTTGGTTCCAGTACCTGGATCGTTGAAGTCAGCTCCACCACTGAATAGACCATAAACGCGACCGCCAACACCAATCGTACGGCAATCGTTTAACCAGGTACCAAACGACATGCGATAGCCGGGCAATAAACCTGGATCGATTCCATCAGGTCCACCAAACGCGTTGGTCACACCGGGGTCACCTGCGATTGGAACAACGCCAGCAGCTGCTGTGGTAACCAAGGGAGGTGAATTGAGATTATCACCAAACCACAGCAGCGCTTCAGCGTCGAACCAGTAATACGACTCGTCGCAGGAGTTGCAAGCTAACGACTCGGTCGAACAAGGTGCGTAAGCGTTGTCGCAGTTTCCTGCGATAGGCAGAGCCACTGGAGCTGGTTGAGCTGTGGCTTCGTCGTACACCATGGGATAACCGCCCATTGGATAAGCAACATTATGCATGGGCACAGCACTGTCCATCCTTGGCTCAACCACTTCGCCATCACCAATGCCTCGGGTATCACCCAGCGACTTTGTATCGCCTAATGACTTCGCACCGGCAGGAGCTTCAGGAGCTCGCCATTGCAGCGTTGGCGCTGAGGGAGCCGATTGGGGAGTTGCCGCTGTGTTTAAGGGAACTGCATTCAAAGGAGCAGCATTCAAGGCTGCCGCATTGAGAGGCACTGGAGCATCATCCAGTGTTTTGGTGTCCCCCAGTGATTGCGCTGAGCGATCAGCAATAACTTTGCCCACTGTTAGTGTGGGGGACGGTGAATCGTCCGTCAGCGATTTTGCACCGCTAGCAGGAGTTTGGCTATACGCATTGACTCCGCTAATCAATGCTCCAACAAGTGCTAAACGGAAGAGTGATCGGGATAGTTTCATAGTACCGTATCTCGCAGACCGGAGGATTCCTAACCTTCGTTACAGAAGGATCGGCCGTATCATTCGGTACGTCGAAGAAAAAAAACACAATCGCTACAGCTTAACACCTCGATCTTGCGGAATCCCGCCATACCCCCTAAGTTACCAACAGAGAATTCGGATTCCGTGGGATAATGGACGAATACCGCTCCAGATATTGCCCGACTGACTCGCTTTCGCTTTGTCAAATCCGCAAAAATTGAGAATAATTGCCAATGGCTTTGATCCCTAAACGGACGGACTTTTCTACAGACGAGCAATGGAGCGTTCGACATCGTGTCCAATAACGACAAAGAACAACCAAACGGCCCAAACAGTGACCAGATCCATCATCCGGCGGATGGTGCCGTTTTGACCCGCCCCGCTGTTGAGCCAAATAAACCGTCCCCTATGGCGACTTCACCCGAATCTGCAGCCGCCGATCCAAAACCATACCAGGCGCCAGAAACCATCAAAACGCATGCCAAAATGGGTGGACGCGGTGTCAGTCGGACCCTGAAAAATACCAGCTGGTCGCGTTGGCTCCCTAAGTTTATGCAAGGCACACGCAGCCGGGCGAACTGGGAACAAATGCTCCGACAAGTCAATTCTCTGGAAGAGCAAACCCGTGCTCTGACAGAACCCCAACTGCGAAAAGCGAGTCTATCCCTTCGCTATCGTGCCAAGAGTGGAGAGACACTCGGGGAACTTTTACCCGAAGCTTACGCACTTTGCCGTGAAGCTGGCCGTCGCGCATTGAACATGCGTCACTATGACGTGCAAATCCTCGGGGGCATCGCCCTCTTCACCGGTTGCATCGCCGAAATGCAAACGGGTGAAGGCAAGACACTTACCGCTACACTCCCTCTCTATCTACACTCACTGCTCGGCAAAGGGGCTCACCTCGCGACCGTAAACGATTATCTCGCTGGTCGTGACGCGGATTGGATGAAACCTCTCTACGATGCACTCGGTATCTCGATTGGCAAAGTCCTTACCGATTGTAGCTCTGAAGATCGACGACGAGCTTACAACTCGGATATTACCTACGGCACCGCCAAAGAGTTTGGCTTCGACTTCTTGCGTGACCGTTTGTTGATGCGTGCCCAAGGTCGTACTGTAAGCGACTTCTTGGGAGCGGGAAGTTCAGAACGCTGGAATTCCAGTGGCGAACAACCCGTACAACGCGGGATGCACTTCTGCCTAGTCGACGAAGCGGACAGTATTCTAATCGATGAGGCGCGCACACCTCTGATCATCGGCTCACTGGGCGATAGCGCACGAGAGACGGTCATAGCCACCTTCCGTTGGGCTTCAGAACATGCCAGCAAATTCAACCAAGATGAGCATTACACGATCGAAGATGATACTCGCAAATATGAACTGACCGCTCGCGGACGGCAAATGGTTCGAGCTCTACCGCGCGATGAAGTGATGCTTCAGGTTTCACTGATTGATCTGTACGAATACATTGAGCGCTCTGTCAAAGTTTTACGCGAGTTCATTCGTGAGCGTCAATACGTCGTTCGCGATGACGAAATCGTCATCGTTGACGAATTCACTGGGCGTTTAGCAGAAGGCCGCAAATGGCGTGATGGTATCCATCAAGCCTTAGAAGCTAAGGAAGGTATCGAGGTCAGCGTACCGATGGGACAAGCGGCTCGTATCACCGTACAAGATTTGTTCCAGCGCTACAAACAACTTGCCGGTATGACAGGTACTGCAGCTACCAGCGCTCGCGAACTAAAACGCATCTACAAAACGCCTGTCATACAAGTTCCGACTAACCGACCACCCCAACGCGTCAAGCTGCCGGATCGTGTCTATGGAACCATGGACCAGAAATTTAAGG
>JBILTA010000073.1:0-12936 GCA_044371785.1 Pirellulaceae bacterium
GTCGAGATTTGGCATTCTCGGCCGAGGAGCGATCAGAGAATCTGCGTCGAGGGGCTGAGATTGCCAAACTGCTCAATGATTCCGGGCAAATTTGTATTGCCGCTTTTGTGGCGCCGAGTGCTTGGGTGAGGCAGAAAGCGAAGGAGCTCATTGGGTCACAGAAGTTCTTACATATCCATTTGAAAACGCAGGTTGAGATATGTAGAGAGCGAGATCGGTCAGGGCAATATGCGGCTGCCGATCGCGGAGACATCTCGAACTTTCCTGGCGTGAGTTATGTGTACGAAGTTCCCGATGATGCAGATTTGTATTTTGATACGAGTGAACACCATGCAGAACATATCGCTAACGACGTTTATGCATGGATTCAAAAAAATTGGATCAAGGAATCTGTTTAAGGCACAGTCGGACAAGTATTTTAACTAACTGAAAGAGAGAACTGATGAGTCGCCATATCGTGGTTGCGGAAGGGGATGGAGTTGGGCCAGAGATCATGGAGGCCACACTGAAGATCATTCGAGCTGCAGGGACCCCTTTGACTTGGGATTCGTTGGTGCTAGGGCAAGCCATTTATGAGAAGGGAAATTCTTCTGGCGTTCCGAATGAAGCTTGGGATTTGATTCGAAAGCATGGTGTGCTGTTGAAAGGTCCGATTACCACACCTCAAGGCAAGGGTTTCAAAAGCGTCAATGTGACGATCCGCAAGGCACTGAATCTTTTTGCGAATGTGAGACCCTGTAAAGCTTATGCGCCATGTATTGCCTCTCCCCATCCCGGGATGAACCTGGTAATTGTTCGCGAAAACGAAGAAGATCTTTATGCGGGGATTGAGCATCGTCAGACCAATGAAGTTTGTCAAATCCTGAAGTTGGTAACACGGCCAGGTTGTGAAAAGATTATTCGCTATGCTTTTGAGTACGCTCGAGCATATGGTCGCAAGAAGGTGAGTTGCATGACGAAGGATAACATCATGAAACTCAGTGATGGGCTCTTTCATCAGGTATTCGATGAAGTTGCACGCGAGTATCCTGATATCAAATCAGATCATCTCATTATTGATATCGGTGCTGCCCGGTTGGCGGCGAGTCCCGAGATCTTTGATGTGATTGTAACGTTGAATTTGTATGGAGATATCTTATCGGATATTGCAGCCCAGATCGCTGGGTCGGTGGGGTTTGCGTCCTCTGCCAATGTCGGTGAGACAGTGTCAATGTTTGAAGCCGTTCATGGTTCGGCACCAGATATCGCTGGCCGCGGAATTGCAAATCCATCGGGCTTGTTGATCGCTGCTACGCAAATGCTGGTGCATATTGGCTTGGCGGAGTACGCCGAGAAAATCAAAAACGCTTGGCTCTGCACAATTGAAGATGGAATACACACTCCCGACGTTTATCGCGAGTCGCTGAGCCAGCAGAAGGTGGGGACACAGGCTTTTGCGGATGCCATCATCGAACGGTTAGGCGATACTCCCAAAATGCTGGATCCAGTCGTTTATTACGCTCATCCTATCAAGGTCAGTTACAAGAACGTGCCAGCCAAAAAGAGTTTGGTTGGTATCGACTTGTTCTTGGATTGGGATCAAGCGGAACGCAATCCCAACGTGTTGGCTGAAAAGTTGCACAAAGCTGAGAACGCTAGTTTGAAGTTGAGCATGATTACCAATCGAGGGGTGAAGGTGTATCCAGAAGGTTTAGCTGAGACCTTTTGCACGGACCATTGGCGTTGTCGCTTTAAGGGGGTAAGCGATTCGACTGCATATTCGGACGTTCTGGATTTGATGAGTCGGCTGAGTTCGGCTGGGCTCGACATCATCAAGTCGGAGAACTTGTATACCTTTGATGGTGTGCCAGGCTACTCTTTAGGGCAGGGTGAATAAGGTACAATCGTGGCTAAGGCCAGAGTGTTTTGAAGGACTCGGTCTGATTCTATTCCTTCCGATTTGATGAGGACCGAGTCATGCGACTGCTTTTCTGTTTATTGGCATTATTGGTCTTGGGAAGCCGACTAGACGTTCGAGCGGACGTGGAGCTTAAGCCTTCCCTAGATGGCGATGACACGGCAGCCTTCGAAAGTGCGATTGCGGGTGGCGGTGCGATTCGGCTTAAAAGCGGAACCTTTCGTGTTACCAAAACGCTCGTCGTTGAGCTGAATAAAACGGGGCCAGTTAGTTTTGTGGGTGATGGAACGGCACGGATCGATATGCGGGGAGAAGGCCCTGCAATATTGTTTGTCGGAACTCACGCTGGTACCGCCGATCCTAGCACAGTAGCGAGTGTTGTGTGGGAAAAAGAGCGAATGCCCCTGGTGCGAGGAATCGAGTTTACGGCATCTCATCCCGACGGCGATGCGATTGGTGCAGAGGGCACGATGCAGTTAACGCTAACGGAGCTTGTCATCCGTGATGTGCGGCATGGCATTCACTTACGTAAACGAAATCGAAACATTTCAATCAACCAAGTCAACATCTACAACAACCGTGGCGTTGGGATCTACTATGATCAAGTGAACTTGCATCAATCGAATATCACTGGGTCCCATATCAGTTACAACAAATTGGGTGGAGTGGTGATTGCCGGTGGTGATGTACGCAACGTGCACATTACAGGTTGTGATATTGAAGCCAATATGTCGGAGTCGCTGGGTTATCGCGCAAATGTCTGGGTGGAATGCGCCAAGGGCTCAGGGGCCGAGATAGCCATCACGGGATGTACGATTCAGCATACAGCCAGCGTTCCGGATTCGGCGAATATTGTCTTTATGGGTGGCGAGGAAGATTTTAAGGCTGAGGCACCGCGTTGGGGGCATTTAACCATTGCCGACAATATCCTAACCGATGCACATCACAATATTTGGTTGAAGAACAGTCGTGGCGTTACTATCACGGGTAATTCGTTCGGTGAGGGGCATCAAGAGCACCTGTTGATTGAGAGCTCAGAAAGTGTTGTTGTGGGAGCTAATGTTTTTGATCGCAATCCTCCGTACTACACCACGAAAGCGAAAGAGAGTCGAGATGTTTTGTTGTTTCGCGATTGCAAAGATTGCGTGGTGCAGGGGGTATTGCTCAACGGAATTGCGGCTAAGGAAGGTGCGATACAATTGGAGCGTTGTACGGGAATGAATGTCCAAGGTTGCTCGATACTTGAGCATGGTGAAATTGGATTGAGTTTGCGAGATTGTCGCGACTGCTGGATCACGGGCTGTATGTTTCGGGGCAACGGTGAGGCAGGGGCCAGTGCGATAAAAGAAAGTGGGATAAGTGAGGGAAATGATTTGTCGAATAATCGCAGTGGTGGAATTGTTGCAAAAGCGAAGTAGAGGTTCGTCGAAGTCGTTGCAACTAAGAGAGTAGATGTACCAACAAATAGAGGGTAGGTATCAGAGATGCCTACCCTCTTGGTTGTTCATGTTGGGATTGACATTACTTGGTCTTCAATTCGATAGGAGCCATCTTAGTGGTTCCAGCGGTAATTTCGATCTTGATGCCGGAACGATCTTTGGTGACATAGCGACCATTGAGAAGGTCTTTTCCAGGCTCAGCAAGTCCCGTCATCTTGTCGCGGTCAGAGACTTTGTGAGATGGATCGGGCCAGGTTACGGTAACGATATAATTGCCTGGCGGGATACCGGGCTGCGTGTCTGTAACCAAGGTGAAGGTCCCATCTTCTTTCGCTTCGCCTGACGAAACGGTAGTTGATTTTCCGCCGTCGGGATGAAAGAGCAAGATGGCCCCTTTCGCAGGTGTACCATCCACAAGAATGGTACCTTGGAATTGAACTAGGCTGGAGCTGGGGTTGCAGCCAATACTAGCGAAGAAAGCTAGGCCTAATGCGACAAGGCTAATGCGGCGTGTCCAATAAGATTTAGTTGGTGAGATTTCCATAATTCACTTGATGCTAGAAACGAAGTTGGACTGGAAAAAGGAAAAGATCACTCGAGTCGGTTGGGTGTCTCGAGTGATCTTTGAAAGTTTGGCAGACAGACTAACCGATCACAAGAGTTCGGTTATTCTGGATTTTCAGCAATCGGTTCACCGCCATCGCGGCTAACCATCGCAGCAAAGGTTGGCAGCGAGATCGTTTGTGAAATGAAGCCAACGGAGCCGTCTCCACGCAAGGTTTGGATTCCACCTGGATGGAAAGAATAAGGGCTGTTTTCGTTAACGATGTTGATGAATGAGCACCCAGGTTGAGTTGGGTTATTCGGATCGGCACCGGAGTAGCCACGAGCATGGCGAGCGATATTCCAGTCGCCATAGAATGAGTTCAATTGGATGCCAACGGCGAAGAGTCGACCGCGGAAGTAAACGTTTTGTTTACCTGCCAATTCAAGGAAGCAGAAGGTGTTCGAAAGACCGTCGACCACTTCAGCGAACTTAATTTTGTTGCGAAGGATCATGTCGTTCGAACCCAGCATGGCGTTATGGGTGGTAGCATTAGCCATCCCATTACAAACTGCCAGGGAGCTGTGCAGGCCGCGGAGTGGCGAATAATCCGTTCGGGGCAAGTTGTACTGCTGACCGGATGGAAATCCGAGCGGTTGGAAGTACACACCGTAATCGGAAGGAATACCTTGCGGCGTCGATGGGCAGATAAATACTGGTACGACGCTAAACAAGGCGGGGCTATTGGTTCCCATTGGGAAAGGAGGTGGCAAGTTTCGTGGATCGACCAAGGGTTTCTTGGGATCCAGTAGATTGGCAACGTTGGACTGTTCGAGATACGGAAGCAACTGCATCATGCAGCCGTTGCGTCGTGCATCACCGGTGAGTGGGAAGAATGGATTGTTGGATGCGGCATAGGTATCGTTAGTTGGGAATTCTTTGCCCCAAGCTGGCACCCATTTGTAGGTTGATTCATGGTTGTGCAGAGCAAGACCCAATTGCTTTAGGTTGTTGCTGCATTGCATTCGGCGGGCGGCTTCACGTGCAGCCTGGACAGCTGGGAGTAGCAGTCCAACCAAGATTCCGATGATCGCGATAACGACCAAAAGTTCAACAAGCGTGAAACCAGAGCGATTCCAGTTTCTCTTCATACGGTTGCCTCCGATGAGCAATGAATTTAGGGCAGAAAAGAGGTTACGCCAGCCAACGTACTTCCTTGGTTGGACATCAAAACAGTTTAGACGGAAAAAAAATCCAAGTCCATAAATCTTGTGCCAATTTAACCGAAACCTCTCCGCTATGCGCATGATATTGCTGTCTTCATCCATTATTGGGGGTGCAATAGGGGGTGAGCTTCGCAGGGCAGTCCTTTATTCCTCGCTTTCGATGATACCCTCAGCGAGTTTTTTCTTGGCTTGCGTGAGCCAGCTTCGCGTATCGTCGAGGTTAGGATCCAGTGCAATTGCCTTCTCTGCCGCTTTGATGGCGTCCGCATAGTGGGTCATTTTCCACTGTATCGTCGATAGTTGTGTCCAATGTGTCGATTCCGCTGGGGCGAATTCGGTGAGTTTTTTAGCGTTTCGTTCTGCCGAATTTAGATCGTTTGAGTCTAGGTCGATTTGAATCAAGCCGCTGAGCGCCGTTTCATGAAACGGCTCTAATTCCAGGGTTTTTTCCCAAAAGGGGCGAGCGTTGGCGAAGAGTCCTTCAAGCCAATACGACGAAGCGATGGCTGAGAGGGATTCTGTATCATTGGCTAGGGCGGCGATAATTCGAGGCGATTCGACGGGGTCTATGCCTTCGGGTAGGAGATACTGTCGGGCTTTGATGGCCATTGCTTGATCACGTTTTTTTACGGCAGCAGTCATCATGGCCAGGCCGCGGGCGCGGGCTACTTCCCAAGCAGGTAAGCGATCTTGGGCTCCATCGACGACGGTCCAAGCTTTCATTTGCGGTGCAGTGGGAGATGATTGTGGCGTACGGAGAATACGATGGTCGGTCTGTACTGTGTGGGGGACGTTGGAGATATCGGATTTTGGCATGTGGCATTGGATGCAGGAGTCTTCGGTGGATTGTTTTTGGCGTTCATCTAAAGGCATTGAGCATCCTTGTTGGGTGTGGCATTTTAGACAGCTTTGCCGATAATGTTCGACGCGCTGCAATTCGCTTGGGACCTGGTGAGGGTCGTGGCAGGCAGTGCACCCCAACTTTTCTTGAGAGGCTTGAAAACAACGGCTTTCTCGCATTTGTTCCACATGGCTGACCGCTCGAAAATTACTGCGCGATTCTTGGCGGGTGCTGCTGGAAAAAACGACAAAAACGTCTTCTAACCGATCGCCAGGACGGAAATCAAAAAAGCTGCGCCCAAAGCGTGGAATAACCTGCTCCGCTTGGAGATGGCATTGGTTGCACACATCTTCTCGTGGTGCAGCGGCTAGATTGGCTGGATTACAAATGGGATCGAGTTCCTTTCGCGAAGCGTTATTTGAACCACTCTCCGTTTTGTTGGTTCTATGAAAAGCGATATGTGCTTGGCCGGGTCCATGGCAACGTTCGCAACCGATCATTGCTTCATGAAAAACTTGGGCTGTGTATTGTTGGTCGTTGAATGCATCGACTCGTCCAGCGTGGCAGTAGAGACAGCTTGTGTCGATGCGACGTTGAAAGCCAGGATGACGTTCTGGGTTATAGCCAGGAGAAAGGTCCCAACAGCTTTTCGCGGTGTACCAACCGATGGGAGATTGGAACAGCATTTTGTCTTTGAAGATAAAGTACGCACGTCCTTTTTGTCCTGAGCCGATGGCATAGGCTATGGGTTCGGTTACTTCGCCCACAAGAGTACCGTCTTGGCTGAAGTGTTGCTGTTGATGAATGAGTTGTGTTGGGTTATCGGGAGAGTTTGGTTTTAGCTCGACGCGGTATTTGTCTGGTCCGGCAACATCGAGCCGGTCGGCGTTTTCCTTCTCAATAAGTTTCATCTTGGACACTTGGGCGATGGACATCCCCATTGGATGTTGGGCGTATTGGTCGGATATTTTCGCATGGCATTCGCGACAGGCATCACTTCCCACAAAGCTCTGATCGCGGGGTGATGGAAGTTCAGCCCTAAGTGGCGAAACGATCGTTTTTGGGGGGGCGGTATTGGCTTGGGAAGTATTTTTTTTGTCCGGAGTGCAGCCGGCAAAAACGCTCAAACCCAGCGTCAGTAATATCGCGCATCGCCTGGCGTAGGAAATGGGGTATGTTTGCTGGAGAGATGATGAGAACATAGGTGAAGAGGCCCGAGGATGGCGTTGTATTTGAGACAATCCTAAAGACTTGAGTTATCATGACCAAGTTATCATGACAAAGGACAACCGGTTGTCCAAGATGCGGCGCAACGAGTTGAATGAATTATCGTTGGGAACGAGGTGTTGGATTGGCACGCAAAACGCAGAACAAGAAAAAGTTTAAGCAACAGTCGGCCGCTGGGAGTGGGGCGGCAACGATTGAAGCGGTGGGTGGGGGAGTCGTTTCCGAGTCATCGCCGGGTATGTTGAGCAAACGGCGTTTCTCGAATCGAACGTTGTCCATCTTGATTTTGTTGCTGATTCCATTGGCATATTTGTCGTTTCGCTCGATTCGTGTTTACCAATTGCGGAGTATGGCTTTCGAAGCGAGCGAGCTTCGCAATGCAGGAAAATGGCGGACATTAGAGCCTTTGGCGGTGAAGTGGGGCGAGGCTGATCCAACCACGTCGATACCCTGGCTGTATGCTGCCGAATGTGCAGAAAAGTTGGGTTCTCCCGATCGGATGGCCCAATACCTAGAGCGAATTCCAAGTGATGACCCGCAAGCTCCTGACTTGCTGTTGGAATTGGCCACGATTTATTTTGGACCTTTAAATCGACCCCAGCAAGCCGTAGCCGCTTGTGAAAGGGCCATCGAATTAGCTCCGGAGCATCGAGAAGCAAGACGCCGTTTGATCTTTTATTATGGCATCACGATGCAGCGGGAAAAAGTGATTGAAGCCACCCGCGAGGCAATTCGGGTGGGGGCCGATACGCAAGAAACCTACGTTTATTTGATAGGTGCCAATTGGCTCAGTTTCTCCAATGCATATGAACTTAACGGTAAATGGCTGCAATCGGGCAGCAACGATGAAGTTTATGGAATAGCAGAGGCGCTGCATTGGCGCGGGGCCACCAAAAATGATCCGAGTGTCGCTCAATTGCCAGAGGCGGATCGCGAGCGAATTCGCAAAGCGGAGCAAGTGGAAATGTTAAAAAAATACTTGGTTCGGTTTCCGAAAAACCACGAGCTGTTGGCTTACTTTTTGGAAGAGAGCTCGGTGCGTGGCGATATGGAAGAGGTCGAGAATCTATTGGCGCAAGTCCCTGTAAGTGCGGCAAACGACAATCGCTTTTGGCATTACAAAGGTTGGTTTCACGCCCATTTATCCGAGTGGGAGGAGGCAGAGAAGTGTTATCGAAAGGCGTTGGAGCTACACCCCTACGCTTGGCGAAGCCAGTTTGATTTAGCGGATGTGCTTAGAAAATCAGGGCAACTGGAGCAAGTGGAACGCTGGTCTACGCTATCGCTGGAAGGGAAAGATCTTCAGAAAACGATTTTGCAGTTGCCTGATGTTCAGTCTGTACCCATGGAAGTCTTTCAACGAATGCAAGAATATGCCTCCGATTGTGGCGATACTTCCGTAGCGGGGAGGATGTTAGAGCGTATCCATCAGCTTGGTGTAGGTGAGAAATCTGGGCAGTAGAGAGCGATTAAGGGGATTTAGCTTGCCTTCACCCGGAATTGTGGGTACACTTTTTAATGATGAAATTCCGATGATTTCGACTAAACAAGATATTGTCGGCTCTTGCACTTTTCATTTTCCCTGGCATTAGAAGGACTCTGCCCGTGAGACAATTGGCGTTAGCTGCATTGGTTTTGACGTTTATAGCTGGTTGTCAGCCATCGGCTGGGACAGTCCCTGTTAAAGGGAAAGTGACACTGAAGGGTTCTCCTGCTCCAGAAGGGACGATGATTACCTTCGTGCCCGTAGGTGAAGGGGAAACAGCAACCGGTAAGGTGAAAAACGGAGAGTATGAGTTATTCTCCGGCATTAAAGGTGATGTGGGCGCAAAGCCAGGCAAATATAAGGTTGTGATTGCTGCCGGTTCTGCTCCTGATCAAGGGGCCTATGAAGCAATGAAGGGTCCAAAGAAAGGTGAAGCGCCTGGTGCGAGCACTGGGACGTTCCCGAAAGAATATGGAGCAGCCGAAACAACACCATTGGAAAAGGAAGTTGCAAGCGGCTCGAATAGCATTGATATTGAGGTTCCATAGGAACTTTTGAGGAGCTTGCGTGTTCTAACACCGCGGGCTCCAACTGCTTTTGGGTCATAACGACCCGGTTTTTTTCTTTTCTGTTGAGCGATTCGCGAGAACGTCAAGTTCTATTTTTTTATTCATTCGGAGTTGTCGGCATGCAGATCTCATTACGTCGTAGGACGGGCTTTACGCTCGTCGAATTGTTGGTGGTTATCGCCATCATCGGAATTTTGGTTGGACTACTTCTTCCCGCAGTACAGGCAGCTCGTGAAGCGGCTCGCCGTATGCAGTGCAGCAACAACCTAAAGCAAATTGGTTTGGCAGCACAGAATTATCATGATGCTTACAAAACGCTTCCTTGGAACAGCGAATCGGCTTGGGACTGGAGCAACGGTAACAACCGTCCCAAGAACCATCCACGCGATCATTGGATGACGTTCTCCTGGTTGACCGGTATTTTGCCATATATCGAGCAAAAGAACATTTATGACCGAATCAACTGGAACACTTGGGGATCGCCACTTGATCCAACCAATGAGCCATTAGCCCGTACCGTTATCAGCGCTTACCTTTGCCCATCGAACGACCAACCCGCTCTCCGTGATGGTCAGTGGAGCAACTACGGTATCGCTCGTACCGGAACAATGGCTGGTACCGACTACGTTGGTAACATGGGTCACATTTGGGGTGGTTGGAAAGATTGCGGTGCGGTTCCTGATTTTCCTGGTCCAGCAAACAATCCAAACATCTTCGTTAAAGGTAGTGCTGGTACACCATGGGTGAACGGTGATTACTTGAACGAACAAGTCAACATCAACGGTTGCTTCAAGTACTTCGGTAGCGTGAAGATGGCCGCTGTAAAAGACGGTACCTCGAACACCGTTTTGGCCTTCGAAGAAATGCACTGGCGCGGTGGTGATCAACCACAATTTGATTATGGTTACAACGATACGGCAGCTTGGATGAGCCCAGTGGCCGCAATTAACACTGTTCGTAATCCAATCAACAACCGCAACCGTGCATGGCAGTGGGGTGCTGGTGACCGTCGTTGTGCAGGCTGGAGCAGCTATCACACCGGTGGTGCTCAATCAGTTCGTGTGGACGGCAGCGTTCAATTTGTTACCGAAAACATTGACCACGTGACTCGATATGCCTTAGGCGTGCGTAATGACGGTATTCCGTTTAACGATCTAGAAAACTAATTTTGTCGGTCTGAGTTTTATTCTCAGCGTCATTTGAATACACTTCCATCGGAGAATGCACTGCGTTTTCCGGTGGAAGTTTTTTTATGGACTCACTGTGAACCGGCTGGCAAGATAGGTTTGCTATGTTGAAACGAATTCTGATGGTTGTGCTGTTGGTCTGGCAAATGACAGGCTGCACGCAACAACCTCCTGAAGCAAAAAAGGATACGGCCACAGAACCGTCAGCTTCCAGCGACGCGGGCACCAAGAAGGAAGAGGCGTCTCTGTTCGGAGATTCAAAACGCAAAACGAGCGGCGATCCAAAGTCTGTTAACCCTGCTCCCGTGGCAGTGCCGCACCACTTACGCTTTACAGATGTTGCGTCTTCGGTTGGGCTGGAATTTACCTATAACAGTGGAGCGGTCGGGCAGTCGCTTATGGTTGAGACTATGGGAGGAGCTGCTGGAGCATTGGATTATGATCATGATGGACGAGTGGATGTCTTCATTTGCCAAGGTGGAAATCCGACGGCCGCTCCTACAGATGCCACGCAACCGACAGACTCTCTGTTCCGGCAAGTGGACGACAATCGATTTGTCAATGTGCATGGTAGCCTCTTGCTGGGTGTCAATTATCGATACAGCATGGGCGTTGCTGTTGCAGACTATGATGACGATGGCTTCGATGACATCTACATTACCAACTACGATGAAAATCAACTCTTGCGAAACTTGGGTGACGGAACATTTGAGGATGTCACGCAGTTTGCAGGCGTCTCTGATAAGCGTTGGTCGTGTGCCAGTGCGTTCGCCGATTTGAATGGCGATTCGTTATTGGACCTCTATGTTACGAATTATGTCGAGTACGATGTTCACCAACCCAAGGATTGTCGCAATCCTCAGGGACAACCTCGAATGTGCCATCCGCGCGAGTTACCCGGCGTAGAGGATGAGTGTTTCTTTAATCGTGGTGATGGAACCTTCGCGGCGGAATCAAAGCAACGAGGGTTAGTGGGGGAAGATGGTAAAGGGCTTGGAGTAGCCATCGCTGACTTCGACAAGAATGGTTCCATGGATATCTATGTGGCCAATGACACCACAGCCAATTTCTATTTTGTTAACTCGGGCAAAGGTGAGTTTCAAGAGCGAGCCAAGCTGCTTGGTTGTGCGATGGATCGAACAGGAGCATATCAAGCCAGTATGGGGCTCGGCATCGGTGATTACAATCGCGATGGTATGCTCGATATTTATTCCACACATTTCTATGATGAATCCAATACTCTCTACAAAAACTTAGGCTCGGCTGGATTTCAGGACGTAACGGGAATCGTTGGGTTACATGATGTGACGTTACCTCGACTTGGGTTTGGTACCACGATCGAGGACTTTGACCTGAATGGTGTTGCGGATATCTTTGTCGCTAACGGCCATATCGAAAACAATGCGGACAATCAGTACCACAAAATGCAGCCCCAGTTATTCACCTATAACGGACGTCGTTTTTTGGACGAAAGCGACTTTTCGGGGGAATATTTCAAAAACAAAGTCGTGGGACGGGGCGTTTGTACTGCCGATATCGATCGCGATGGAGATCTCGATATGATTGTTGTACATCAAGATTCTCCAGCCGCTTTGTTACGCAATGATTCTGAACGTGGTAGCTGGTTGAACTTCGAGTTTCGCGGTCGCCAATCCAATCGTCGCGGTATTGGTTGCTGGGTTAAAGTGGAAATCAATGGCGAGACGTGGGAACAGCAATTGTATGCAGGTGGAAGCTATGCCTCTTATCGGCAGCCCATTCTTTCTTTTGGTTTCGGTGCTGCCAGTGGAAAGGCCAAGGTCGAAGTTCGTTGGCCCAGCGGAAGAAAAGAGAACTTGGATGGTGTTGAGTTGAATCAGTTATTGGTACTGGTTGAGCCAACGGACGAGTAAGCGACTGAACACGAATAGCTATAGGGGGACTGTAATGATGGCTCGCGTCTGTTTTTTGATCGGCTTCTTGCTCTGTTCAAACTGCTTGCTTGGGCAAACCGTTCGCGAGAATATTCCCTACGTTGAGCCCAATCATGTCCGGCAGATACTCGATGTTTATCCACAGCCAGAGGGGAGCAAACGCCCCGTCATTTTTTGGATTCATGGAGGAGGCTGGCAGGTAGGGGACAAGAAAGATGTCGCGTTGAAACCAAAATGGTTTACTGATAAGGGCTTTGTGTTTGTCTCGACGAACTATCGCCTGCTACCCGATGTTCCGATGCGTGAACTGATAGGCGACGTAGCGAGTGCATTGGGGTGGACTCATAAGAACATCGAAAAGTTTGGTGGAGATCCAGATAAGATCTTTGTTATGGGGCATTCTGCTGGGGCTCAATTGGCGGCCATTGTCTGTACAGATCAACGTTACTTGCAAAAGGTCGGCGTTCCTTTCACTTCGCTGCGTGGATGTGTGCCTGTGGACGGCGACACCTATGACATTCCAGCGATGATAATGACGGCCGAAATGAGACAAACCTTACATGGCCTACCGTTGCCCGAAAATGGACATCGAGTCAAGTTTGGAAAT
>JBILTA010000564.1:0-4037 GCA_044371785.1 Pirellulaceae bacterium
AACCAAGTTGACAGTAACAAGCATGCTCCAAAGAAAACCGGCTGCAGGAATCCCACCAGCCAAAACAATCCGAGTATGCGACTCGAACGCGATTCATCATAGAGATGTTGTAGCTCAAGACTCCCATGAGCGTCTAATGGTTCTGGTTCCGACAAGCTTGCCCGGATGGCAAAACGTAGCACGATGTAGGTCAAGCCTAACAGTCCGCTATATCCGAGCATTCCCCAGAACCAACTGAACTGCTGTTGGGGAGTCCAACGGGTTTGATCAACGCTCTGTCCAATCAAGAAGGTGGCAACCAAGAGTGTCACACAGAGGCTTATCGATAATCCCCAATGCCACCACTGTAGAGGATTTTTGCTTTGTCGATTTATAAGTGATGCCGTCCGTTTTTCTGTGGTAACTCCGAAGTCCTGTTGTCCCTGTGCAAACAACAATTTGGCAATCGGCATCGCTCCCAAAAACCATAATGGAAAGAAGGGCAGCCACGCCATCGTCGACAGAATTTGCAGCATCGGAGATCGCATTAAGAATGCGGTAATCAAGAAGGCCAACCACCCCAACACGCACAATACGGTTGCCACCGTCAGCTGGGTGATTTTAGTACGTATCAACTCACGATGCATCGACTCTTTGCGCCAAGCCAACATGCAGACAACCACGATCAAAGGTGTCGTGAGCATGATGGGGACAAACGTCAATTGAAAAACACGGAGCACGATGAGTGTAGGATCGTTCATCATATCGCCCCTAATTTGCAACCCATAACTTGTTGAGCTGTCGCAGGACTAATTGTTCAATATCTTTGCGGCTCAGCCCGGCAATTTTTGCATCTGCCAAAGCTGAGCTCAGGGTTGTTTCAATTCGCTTTCGCTCTTCTGCAGGTTTTTCAGTGGTCTTTTCCAACGTTGACAACACCACCGTACCTCGACCTCGACTGGTTGACAGCAGACCAATTTCAGTCAGCTCACGATAAGCTCTCGCGACTGTGTTGAGGTTGATTCCCAAGTCATTAGCCAATTGCCTGACCGGCGGGAGTTCATCACCCACTTTCAATGTCCCATCGGCCAAGAGTCGTCGAAGCTCCTGGACCAACTGCTCATGCAATGGGATCGGACTATTGAGTGAGATAGTAATCATGTATGAAGTGTATCATACTATGATACTTTGTCAAGAGATTGCGGCAGGATGGTCCAGGGGGACTCTATTCGCCCCTGCGAAAGCCCCCTGCTCGACTGATGGCCGACGTTATTTGACCTGGATCGCAATCATACGTATTGCACATCACTACCATTCCATACTTCTCTTCAGGATAGAAAACCATGCGAGTTTTCGTTTCTTCCTGTGAACCGTTGTGTGAGATCTTTAATGTTTTGCCATTGCCATCCACACGAACCCCCAAACCATACGTTGTCTCTTCACCATTTTTCAAGGTTTGTCGAGTCCACATCATTTCAGAAGTTTCTTGCGCGATCATTTCATACTGCAACATCGCCAAGGTAAATCGGGCGAAATCCTCAACGTTCGATTTGTAACCCCCTGCCCCATGTTTCCAGTAATGGGCTACTTCAGGTTGCGGCTTAATCTCCTCTCCCACTACGCGATATCCAACGGCCCAATCTGCTTGACCATCCTTTTCAACATCTAACTGAAAGGAAGTCAGCCCCAGCGGCTTGACGATTCTTGCATCGACCTGGGTTTGTAAAGGTGTATCTCCTGCGCTTTGAAGAACTGCGCTCAAAAGTACATAGGCATAGGACGAGTATTCCATCTTGGTGCCCGCTTCAAAAATCAAACGCGCATTTAGAAATCGCGACAGACTATTGAGCGGATCCAGTTTATCGTCGCTCGCCTCAGGATATTTACCTGGAAAGATAAAGCCGTTGGCGTAGTGAGGAACACCGCTTTGATGACAGAGTAATTGTCGTGTGGTGAGGGGCTGTAAATGGGGAGGCAATTTGGGAAGATAACGAACGATGGGTTGTTCAAGATCGAGTTTGCCTTCTTGCACTAGTTGCATTGCAATGATCGCGACGAGCGGCTTGGAACACGATGCCCAGTTCACAATACTCTGGCTGCTCATCGCCGTATTGGTTTCGCGGTTCGCAACGCCATAACCTTTGGTATATACAATGGCATTGTTGCGGATAATTCCGATGGAAACCCCGACTAGCGATTGTCGCTCCATCTCTTGCTTGACCGCTTGATCGATTCGCTTTATGTCGAGTGAAGCAGGTGGATCTTCGGCCACCGCATAACCTAAACCTACCCAACAAAGTAGTAGCCAACACAATGGCGTGTAACCGTGAAGAACCATAGGAGTCCAAACAATTAAAGGCGATCGGATGGGACCAATTTCAATTGATGTTGGCTCGGGCCAGGCAACAGCGGTGAAGCTTTTCCGAAGACCCAATCTTCGTAACCTAAACGATAGTACGGCGACAATGGATGTCCCGATTGCCCACCCGGTTGATGATAAATGCCCTTCTCTTCTTCGCCCGGTGAAACCACCATGCGCTGGGAGGCGCCACCTGCCGGCGATTGCACGCGTGGCATGTGATTGTCGCCCGGTAATGGAAGTTCGGGCATATCCAAATAGGGCGATAGTTGAGCGAGCGCCGCCGACAATGGGTGACGAATCTTCGCCTGATTTCGCTTGCCCCAGGTCGCTTGCTCGAGTCCCTCGGATTTACTTAGCAATTCTTCGCTCTTCAATGCGGCTTCTAAAAGTAGTGCATTCCAATCTTTGTATTCCGCAGGCAACCAATGAAGCGGTTTCTCCGTGAGAAGTTGATCGGCCACTGCATCTCGCGAAATGGCCACGCTTCTTTTCAAGCCGATTTTCCTAGCCAGTCCTGAGCCTTGCGTTTCGGCGGGAGTTCGGCTTCGCCCCACTTCCATACCAAAAATTCTTTGAAGTACTTGAATGCGAAATTCGGATACAATGCGATAGCCAATCGCATCAATGGACGCATGGCCGCTTGATTCTCGCACATGCTTCAATAATGTTGCCGACAATTTGTTTTCGTTGGTTTGCGCCACTTCCAATAAACGGTCTTTCCATGCCACCATAAATCGCGCTTCGTCATCCAATTGGATGTTCAGCAGATCTTGCTCGGTGTGTTGTTCTTTTTCAAAAAGTCGATCGCGAATCTGTCGTGCTCGCGCTCCCGGATCGAAACGACCATCACCCACTTTATTGAGATAATCATCTCCCATGATTCGATTGTTGGCTGTCCAGATTCGGCCTTCTGCGGGATTATAAACACGGGGATGTTCGCTCGGATCCAGATAGCCTGCCCACACACCGTTGCCCTCTGACCAATCGACAGGTGTCAATGAAGGTTTACCCGGCCGTTTGGGAATACGGCCCGAAATCGTCCAGCCAATATTTCCTGCCGCATCTACAATCGTGACATTCTGGTTCGGCATGCCGGCTCGGTTTGCAATGTTCATTGCTTCTTCAACATTGTTTGCCGATTCAAGTTCGAGCAAGTTCAAATCAAAGGCGTTGGGATCGTTCCCAATCCAGCAGTGCACAAATTTGCGACCTTCGCGTTCTTCAACAACGGGTCCCCACTCCGACCAATAATACTCCAGTACTTCTTTACCGCCTGGATATAGTAAATCCTCTTTGTACGCAATTAAGTTTCGTTTTCCAGAGACGGTGAGATACTCCGACTTGTTCTCCGGGGCTGGGTGCTTCAGTTCAACGATATCACCATAGTCGCCATAACTATTGGTAAAGCCCCAAGCGACCGAACCGTTGGAGCCTTCAATCAACACAGGTGCACCAGGTAGAGTTACACCCACAACACGACGTTTCGTGCTATCGATTGTTGGGCCATTCATGAGGGCTCGATACCAAATCGTCGGCACCTGCAAGCCTAAGTGCATATCGGAAGCCAGTATGGCCTTCGAATTCCTGCCCACTTTGCCGCTGACCGCCCAGTTGTTGCTGCCGATCACAAAATCAGGATCAACGGCGTCACTAACGTCGCCAAATAGTGTTGAAGCTGGGTCCAATACGTTGGAGT
>JBILTA010000565.1:0-4034 GCA_044371785.1 Pirellulaceae bacterium
CATTGGTCATGCACGACTTGATCGTAGCTGTCGGCGTGACGGAATTCAAAATCCATATCAATCATCGCCAAATCTTGACGGGTCTGCTCGAAAAGCTTGGACTCCTTGAGGCTTCAGTGCCTGTGTTGAGAGCGCTCGACAAGCTTGCCAAAATCGGAGTGGAAGCTGTTGCTGCAGAGATGCAACAAGCAGCCGGCTTGAGCTTCGAGCAAGCGACAGAAGTCTTGAAGTTGGCTTCAGTCAAAGGTTCCAACGCCGAGATCTTACAGCAATTAGAGTCGATCGTGGCAGGTAATGCGCGTGGTGAAGCTGGATTAAAACGACTGAAGGATATGGTCGCCGGTTTGGCAGCGGCTGGTGTTCCCGAAAGTCGTTTTGAGTTGGATGTATCGATTGCTCGTGGATTAGATTATTACACGGGCGTTGTCTTTGAGACCTATCTCGATGCTCTGCCTGAAATCGGAAGTATTTGTTCGGGGGGGCGATATGATAATCTTGCGGGGATGTATACCAAGCAACACTTGCCTGGCATTGGGGCATCGTTGGGGCTAGATCGTTTGTTGGCTGCGTTAGAGAAGCTTGGCAAGCTTCCTGCTAGTAAGACGACCGTTCCCATTCTGGTGACCTTTTTCGATCCCGATCGTTTAGCGGATTACCTCAAAATCTCTCGCGCGATTCGCAATGCGGGATATGGTTGCGAGTTGTATCCCGAGCCGAAAAAGCTCGGTGCACAGTTGAAGTATGCCGATCAAAAGGGGTTTCGGATTGCGGTGATCGCTGGTAGTCAAGAATTGGAACGGGGTGTTGTGCAGTTGAAGGATCTTCAGCATAAGATCAGTTCCGAAGTGGCTTGGGGAGGGGACCCCGCCGAGTTGCTACGTGGGTTGGCTAACATGCTTCAATTGAATGAAGGGAATTTAGTCGTATGAGTCAGGAAGCGATATACGAAGTCGGTTATCCAGCGACTGATGAACATCCACCATTCATGGGTAACTACATTAAGTTGGTCCAGGAATCGAATGTGCTCGATGCTATGGAGCAGCAAGTGTATCGATTTCGTGAATTCGTAGAGTCGATTCCAGCGAATCAGTTACATGTGCTGCACTCACCTTACACATGGACAATTGCGGAAGTGCTAGGCCACTGCAATGACACTGAACGCGTTTTTTCCTATCGAGCGATGAGAATTGCAGCAGGCGACAAGACACCGCTGCCTGGATTCGATGAGAATATGATGGTCGCTGCTTTCGACTATGGCGTTTGCGATCTTAGCGATTTGGTCGATGAATGGTCCCATTTGCGTCGATCGAACATTCATCTTTTTTCCCGACTTTCTCCTAAGCAGTGGAAAGAAATTGGAATTGCCAACAATACTCCTTGCTCGACCCGAGCCTTGGCGTATGCAATCATCGGTCACTTGCGCCATCATGCGAACATATTGCAAGGACGCATTGGCGTTAAGGATATTGTCACGATTTAGTGGCGCTTGGATACCCTCTGGATCCGAGTGCGGTGAAGTGGAGCAGGGTTCGCTTGGATCAATACCACTCTTGTGCCAAAGGCTTGATGACAATTTCAGGGACATGGACATTAGGTGGCAGGGCGGCAAGGGAAGTGAGAACATTGGCAACATCTTCGGGTTGCAAAATGCGTTGCCTATGTTCTTCACTAACGGGTGTCGGACGGTGGTCGAGTATTGGTGTGTTCACTTCACCCGGGTATACATTGATCAGGCGGATACCTTCTTTGTTTACTTCGTTGGAGACGCAAGTTCCCAAGGCAGTCATGGCGAACTTGCTGGCAGAATAAGCGACTCCCCCTAATGCAAGGGCACGCTTACCGGCCACGGATGAGATGTTAAAAATCACTCCGTCCTTTTGTTTTCGCATTGTTGGCAGAAGAGCGAAGAGACAATTGTAAGCTCCATTTGCATTGATATTGACGACATTATCCCATTGTTCCGGGGAAAGCACGGACATAGCCCGGTCTTTGACGTTGATGCCCGCAGCGTTCACAAAGACATCGATCCGTGGGGCAAGTCCCAGAACCCAATTGAAATACTCTAATACTTCTTCCCGGTTGGAAACATCCACGCTGCGCAGTTGAATAGGGTGTGGACCTTGTGATTGTTCAGCCACTTTGGCAAGTTGTTCAGTTCTTCGCCCACCGATGAACACACGGGCTCCAGCGTTAGCGAAGGCAAGAGCAGTCGCGGCACCGATTCCCGTTCCCCCACCGATAACAACAACGACTTTACCCGCAGACATGGCAAAATTCCTTCCGAATACCTTGGATTCTGAACCGGCGAATATCGTAATGTCTGTTGATCATTTGGGCTACTACGGGGTGACCTAGGAGACCGGCACAAAATATCTTTTCCTTCGAATGGAAGTGTAGAAAGGTGGGGGCTCGTATGGCACAATGACGATACATCGAAGCCTTGAACCACATCATTTTGAGTTGACGTTAGAGTTTTTTCATTTCGGGCGGTATGGATGATCAGAGCAGCAAAGCTGGATACGGCTGTAACTATCGTGACGCCCGAGAACATTGAATTTTCGTACCGCCTCGCGGGCCCGTTTCGTCGCTTGGGCGCGTTTCTAATCGATCTGCTCCTTAAGGCGATTGTTTTCTTCCTTGTATTTGTGTTGGCTAGTGTTTCGGGCGTTACTAGTCTTTTGGGTGAAGGTCTCACCTCGTTCATCATTCTGGTGAGCTTGTTTCTGATGGACTGGTTTTACGGGATGTTGTGGGAGACGATGTGGAGCGGACAAACGCCAGGGAAACGTTTGTTTTCGTTGCGAGTGATCTCTTGCGATGGTCGCCCCATCAATGGCGTGCAGGCTGCACTTCGTAATTTGTTGCGAGTTGCCGATTTAGGAGTGCCTGCCTCGATACAGATTTTTAGTCCTGATGCTCCACCCGGCTATATCTTTCCAACCTTTACGGTTGGATTGTTGGCGATGTCGATCACGCAACGTTTTCAGCGTGTGGGTGACTTAGCGGCAGATACGATGGTGATTGTTGAAGAGCGAGCTTGGCAACCCTTGCTATTTAAGATTGACGACGCACGAGCTGCAGCGTTAGCAGAGTTTATTCCAGCGGACTTTGTTGTTCCTTTATCGATGGCGAAAGCTTTATCTCTTTACGTGGCGAAGCGTTCTGCATTGCCATTGTCTCGACGCCATGAGTTAGCAAAACATTTGGCTGACCCATTGATTGCGAAGTTTGGGTTTATGTCCGACACGAGTCCTGACCTTATGCTGTGTGCGCTTTATCTGCATGCGTTTTACAGTTCATCATTGCGTAAAGAGGGCCCTCGAAATTCAGTTAGCCCTTTGAAGAAATCCCAAGCGGTTGAAAGTCTGCAAACGCTTCCACCATTGAGTGCTTCCAACGCACTTTCGTCGGGTGGAATATGGGATCAATTGGAACAGAAATCGAACACGTTTCCACCGGCCCAGTCTAATTCTGGAGGAATTCTATGAAGGCCGAAGATGTTCTGGATAAACGAAAAGCTCAGTGGGGTAGGCTGGAAGAATATCTTTCCGGTAAGCGTCTAGGCTGGCGTCGCGATTCGTGGTCGCCTGAGCAAGTGCTTGAGTTTAGTGAATTGTATCGGAGTGCGTGCACCGATTTGGCTTTGGCTCAGGCCTATCGCTTGCCACCGCAAACGGTGGATTATTTGCACAATCTCGTTGGGCGAGCGCATAACCACTTATATCGATCACAGAAGTACGATCTGGCATCGTGGTGGAACGTTATGTTTCATGATGCGCCGCAGCAAATATTTCGTGATCCTTGTGTCCACGTCGCCACCCTTTTGTTCTTTGGTTTGTTCTTTATCTCGGCACTCATTGCCTGGAATCCGCAGTTGTTTCCGGACTATGTGCAAGGGGTATTGGGGCAGGAGCAAATTGAAGGCTTGGAAGGGAATTTTGCTGAAGAGATTGGTACGCAGGGGAGTTTCGATTCCTATGTGCTGATGGCAGGCTTTTACATTCGCAACAACACCGGAATTGGTTTGCAATGCT
>JBILTA010000566.1:0-4029 GCA_044371785.1 Pirellulaceae bacterium
TGATGGCGATTCTTTACCAAGCTCAGCACGAGTGACAGGTCCAGGGCAGCCATTGGGCAAAGGCCCACATGACACCGTCTCGACCTACTATAGTTTTGGTAGTTGGCATCCTGGCGTTTCTACCTTCGCTATGGCAGACGGAAGCGTGCGCACCGTATCGGTCGCCATGGACACGATCTTTCTTGGTCAGTTGGCCAATCGAAGCAACTCAGAGTACATCCCTGTTCCCGAAGAATAAGCAGTCACTTTTGGCTGCACGAATTCGCCTCAAATGGTCCTTATGTTAATCAAGAACTCTGCTCATTCGCAGCACCCCGCACGCTTGATCGTGGGACTGCTAGTTTCGTGTTTGGTGTTGGCCGCAAGTGGATGTGGTCCATCGCATCCTCCAACGTATCCCGTGATCGGCAAAGTTGTATTTGAAAATGGCGAAGCCTGCCAATTGGGAACAATCGAGTTTCGATCGCTCGATCATTTGGTGAGTGCACGCGGCAAGATTGAAAAAGATGGATCGTTTAAGTTGTCGACATGGGAACCAGATGACGGAGCAGTGGCTGGAAAACATGAAGTCATTGTACAACAGTTGATTATCACCGAAGACTTAAGTTTTGCAGCGCACGGCCATGGTCCGCGAGTAAATCCACGTTATGGCGATTACGCAACATCAGGTCTTGAGGTGGTTGTGGAACCGGTCGAAAAAAATGAAGTGACCGTGACTCTTAAGTTGGTTAAAGGGAAGTGATGGCGGCGGGGGAACGCTTGCCCACAACACTTCCCCACTGCGCCTCCTCGGTACCTCTCTCCACTACCCCGAACGAACTGTTCGTGGTATCTTTCCGGCACTTAGTTTTCTATTTGCAAACAAGCACATCGATTGATCGAGGTATGCTGTGAGAAAGCCTTTGATTGCTGGTAATTGGAAGATGAATATGTTGCGCGATACCAGCGTCGCGTTGATTCATCAGTTGTTGGACAAGAGCAAGCCGTCGGACAAAGTTGAAGTCGCCGTTTGTCCTCCTTCGGTCTATTTGCATGATGTTGGAGCAGCGCTAAGAGGTAGTCATATCGCCTTGGGGGCGCAGAATATGTACCACACCGAGGAAGGTGCATATACGGGCGAAACCAGCGGCAAGATGTTAAAAGATTTGGGTTGTCGCTATGTGATTCTTGGTCACAGCGAACGACGTCAATTGATGGGCGAAACCGATGCACAAGTCAATCAAAAAGTGCACGCAGCTCTCAAGGTTGGTTTGGTACCGATTGTGTGTGTGGGTGAAACGCTTGATCAAAGAGAAGCAGGCCAAACCACTACAGTGGTTCGCACGCAGACGGAAGGTTCGCTTGCTGGACTAACCAGCGAACAAGCGGCTGGCATTGTATTGGCTTATGAACCTGTGTGGGCGATTGGAACAGGCAAGACCGCCACGCCTGCTCAAGCAGAAGAAGTTCATGCGGATATCCGGGCCCTTCTCACCAAGTTGTTTGGTGCGGAGACAGCCCAGAAGATCCGCATTCAATACGGCGGTAGTGTGAAAGCCGATAATGCCAAAGAGTTACTCAGTCAACCAAACATCGACGGTGCATTGGTCGGTGGAGCATCACTTAAGGCGGACAGCTTCCTCCCCATCATTGAGGCCGTTGGTTGAACTGGCCGCTGGGTGTGATGATTGGTCAGCACTTCGCAAAGGATACATTCGCTGCACATTAGCTATGTGCGGCGAATGTTCGCTGCTTAGTGCTAACGCTAACCAACCATCCCTAAATTCTAATTGCGATACCGCTAGGCCACTCAGGCGCGGATCTTCTGAGATCTTCGGAGCGAGCACAGGAATATAATTCTGTTTGCTAAATACCTTCGAGAAGATCAATCGAATAGGAACTCGCTCGCGAATTCCGAGTCGATATCCATCGATACTGATTGGGCCATCATGGATTAAGCCTGCTTGCAAGCCCGACACGTCAGCCAAATAAGAAGTGCGGACAATAAAACGCTCTAAGTGGATACCGCCCTCTTGATGCAACTCAGCGATTCGCAAGGTGATCCAGACCTTGCCGCGATCGAACTCAACCGAAATGGGGCGGTAAGGAGCAAAGCGAATAAATACGTTTTCCGGAATATCATCCCCCACACCCATGCTGCCATCACCGAACACATTTACCATCTTTTCGCACAATTCAGCCAGTGGCCAGAGTCGATCGCCGAGTCCGAATTGAGCGATGGTGTTATTCAAGGCCGATTGATGCAGTTGTACGCTCAGTTCGCTATCCGAAGGAGCTCGCGGGCGTGGTGTGTGGGCTGCTAGTTGTGTTTGAGCAGCGACACGATAGCGAACCAGCAAACGTTGTTCGGTAGTTTGCAAGTCGACAACAAGCGGGCTCAGATTCAGTTTAGTCAATGGATCGAGGACCTTCTCGACCAAGCGGTCTTCGGCTTCCGCGAGTTGAGTTTCGAGCGTTTTATCGAACTCACGATCCACTTGGGTTTTGACGATACGTTTGGCCAATTGTTGGGCAACGCCTCGTTGTTGTTCCACTTGCTGGGCTACTATCGCGCGGAAGAATTGATTGATCACCGGTAGCGAATCGAAGCTGGTTTCAAACTTCTTCAAGCGATCGTTGAGTTGAACGTTTGCTTCACCTTTTTGTAGGACCACAAGTTCTTGTGGATCGAGGCGAAGCGAACGCGACGTTTGCACATCTGTGTTTTGTGAATTGTATACTGTGGCAGGTCCTTTAGTGGCGCGTGTCTGGGCCATGATCTTGCCATTAACACCAATGTCGACCTGCCAGGAATCCGAAGATGGGATGAAGTCCAGCGAAAGTTGCGTGAGGACTTGACTTGTGCCGCGCGTGTCGGCTCCCAAAATGTTTTGACGGACAGGGCGCGATTCCCAATCTCGCTTTGGTAACATTCGCTCCACGAAAGACTTCGATACGGCCAAACGCATGTTGGCATTGCGATAATAGTCGTTCATGACGTGAGCGACATGCACAAGTTCAGGTTGCGGAGAAAATCGCAAGCTCTGTAACGAATCGGCCAAGCTTGCTCGGCAGCGATTGATGGGGTCTTCTTCAAGCAATTCCAATTCCACCAACATGCGGCGATAGTTTACAGGCTGTTGTGCCCATGGATATAACTGTTCGCGGAGCTTAACGATCTGCTCGCGGTAGAGAAAATCGATTTGTTCATCGGTCAAGCGTTGCCAAGTGACGCGTGCCAAGAAGCGACGAGCCACAGGGCCGGTGCTTTTCGAACTTGGACTCTCGTTTGCTAAAACGTCGTCAATTTCTTGCAGCAAAAGATAATTGCTCCAACCTTCCGCGTCGCCGGTTTGGGAAACAAGGTCACGAACTTGTTGGAGGCTTTTGCGAATATCCGCAGAAGTAAGCGAACTGGCTCGCATATCAACAAGTTGGATGTCCGGTTTCTGCAATGCCGTCCAAATAGCTTGCCAAACAGTTACGCGTCGTTGCAGGCCATATAGAGCCGTTCGTAACTTGTAGGAAAGTTCAGCATCATCGAGGCTATCCGCTAGATTTTCGCCTACGATGATCAGTGAAGTTAGGTGTTCCAACGCTAAACGGGATTGCTCATCTGACAGTGAATCCAGGCCCCAAAGCGACATCAGTTCCCCGGTAACGTCTCGATGCCATGCTTCGACGGGCGACAATTCAGGAGCGATATCTGTTGCGGAGGAATTGTTATCTGTAATGTGAAATACGGCCTCGGGTTTCTCAATGAGTCGATCAAGCAACTGAATTAGGGCGGGAGCAGCTGGCCAACCACCGCTATCTAGACTTCGTTCTTGAGTGATAGAAGGATTGGCAGGGAGTTCATCTTCAACCATGCGTCGAGCTGAAACCAACTGCGATGAAGGCCGAGGAAAAGCGGGTTCGGTCGCTTCTAGCAGCGGATCGATGATTTCGTTGGATGGAATACCATCGGCATCGGCATCGGGAACTGGAGCCAAGAGGGCCACAAGCGGTGCTGGCTCAAGTGGTTCCGTCAAATTGTTTTCAGCGATGAGT
>JBILTA010000567.1:0-4026 GCA_044371785.1 Pirellulaceae bacterium
AGTTTGATCAGAGGGACAAAGGGATGGGCATATTGAGGCCGGCTCTGAATTGCTATCCAATTCGTCAGGCACCTCACTTCTATAGTACGCACAAAAAGGGGTATCCGTAACCTCTCGCACCAAAATCTCGGTGCCTGGCACCCAAATCTCCATCTCCAAATCTCGGTGCCAGGCAGCCAAATCTCCATCTCCATGCCTGAGGCCTGGCACCAATTCCGTTTCGGTCTCTCTTCGATTCCTGGCATCAAAATTTGGCATATTCCCTAAGGCCACCAACTACTTTTTGTTGTCTAATGGCAATCAGATTAATGATCTTTTTTATAGAATTGTCTTGTACACATAATGAACGCATGATACAACTCTATACCAAACAACCAAAAGGAGTGTGCCATGCGACGAAAACGGACCCAAATCGCTAACCCACAAGTCAGTAGCATCCTACACATCACCCAACGTTGCGTTCGACAGGACTTCTTCCTTGACGATAACCTTCCTTTGGAAGGCAAATTCGGCGAACGTAGAAACGCTGTCCTCGAACGCCTAAAGACACTTGCGTCAGCCTTTGCGATTGACATCTTGAGATTCGCGATAATGTCGAACCATCTTCATTTGACGCTCCGCAATCTCCCGGAACTTGTTGCAACGATGAGCGACGAAGAAGTGGCAAGACGCTGGCTTATCATTTGCCCTGGATTCTGCGAGGCGCTTGCTGATTTCCGAAATTCACACCCAGACCGCCCCACACAAGAGGACATAGACAAACTGGCAAAAGACAAGAAACGAATTGCCGAATTGCGGAGTCGCTTGTCCAGTGTTAGCTATTTTATGTGGGCCTTAAGTGGCTACTGCGCTAAACTATTCAATTTAATGGACGGCACGAAGGGGCATTTCTGGGACAACAGGTACCAAGTCAAGGTATTACTCGACGATTTGTCGCTTTTGGTTAATTCATTCTATATCGACCTAAATCCAATTCGCGCGAATGCGGCCCAAACACCCGAAACGAGCAAATACACTTCAGCCCATTGCCAAATCGAATCGGCTCAACTCGAAGAGAGAATACCCGATATTCACCCAGCCCATCTCCCAGATTCTTTCCTTGCACGTCTTCAAATTTTAGATGACGGTTCCGATAAGAGACTAAGCGACTTACCAACGCGAGCCAGCGATTTCGGATTCCTAAACATGTCGCTTTACGAGTACTTTCTTGCCCTGGATATTGTTGGACGAATAATACGTGAGGGTAAAAAGGGAGCCATTCCAGCCGAACTCCCACCAATTTTCGAGCGTCTTAACATCTCTTGGGAAAATGCAATCGAGCTAATCGTTGCGTACGAACAGCTTTTCAAGTGCTTTGTTGGAAACAAAAAGAGCCTTGAGAAAAAAGCTGCTGAGTTGGGTGGACACAAACTGCGGTGTCCAGCGGAACTCAAGAAATTGCTTGCATGCGAATAAGAGTTAGCTTCTTCAAGCAATACAAGATAAGCCAATGTTCGAACTGTCGCATGACAGTTGAAGCACCGAGTGAATTCTACTAAGTAGTCAAGAATGCTTCGTTTCTTCATTCTGAAGCGACCACTCTTCCCGGCCAACACTATCCTTCAGCGTCCCTCTCCATGAATCTTCAGGGGATCTTCGTTATGTTCGCACACCACTTTCGTGCCAACACAAGCCCCTTCCGCACCCAATACGCCGCCCGAACACCATCATGAGGGTGCCTGGTACCATCATCGTGTGGGTGGCTGGTACCATCATCGAACACCATCATGCATGCCTGGTACCATCATGGGTGCGAACACCATCATGTGGGTGCCTGGTACCATCATGTGGGTGCCTGGTACCATCATGTGGGTGCCTGGTACCATCATGGGTGGCTGGTACCATCATGGGTGGCTGGGCTAGAAGATAAAAAGCGAGTTGCCCAAAAGTGGAGCAACTCGCTGAGTGAACTATTGCGACGTTTAATGTCATATTTGCTTGCTGACGGTAGTAATTAAGCTGCAGCTAGTGGGCGACACAAACCAGCAGACTCCACCCACAGGCGCACTTCATCCAAATCAGGCGCACTAGCCCCTCGCAACATACGTTTGCCTTGGCCGCTTTCCGCCAACACCCGAATCTCTTCGTACAGCTTGGCTGGTACCGATTTAGCTAATCGCTCCGGAGAAGTAATCCCTGCAGCAACCAACATCTGCGCGTCATGTCCCCGTAAATCGGGAACGCGACAGACTAATTGTGACTGCTGCTGCCATTGACGAATCACATCTCCGCTCACCCGCGCCTCGCCCAACCGAGATGCCAATGACTCTGGATCCGCCTGCAAAAAGTCACGCACTGTGAAAATACCGCAGTTGTTCATGCGCTGAGCTACCTTTGGCCCGACACTCGGTGCATCAACTACCGGCCGATCTTGACTCAGAAAGAACTTCAGCACTTTGGTCGATTGACGAGTCACTGCCTCCGTTGCCGCTGTCACGGGCCGCGAAGTAACAACTCTCCGAACCTCTTTTTGTCGCTTGACCGATATGGGCTGCTCCGCAACCACTGGTTCTACGACAAGCTGTTCACGTTCTGGTCTCTCGGCACGCAAACGTTTTCGCATTTTTTGCTGCAAACGTCGCTCGGTTGCCGACATTGATCGATCGGACTCACGCCCCGCTGCAGCGTTTTGACGCCTAGCACTTTCGCGATCCCTTCGGTCACTCTTTGTGCGAGCACTGAGCCCTTCGCGGCCCTTGCCATCCCGAGCTGGAGAAGGCGAACGATCTCGATTCGCCTCGACTATCCAACTCGTAATCCGTGCCACTTCGTAGCCGTTGCCACTGCGCAACACCTGACGCCCTCGCTCGGTCTGCAAAAACTGCTCTACGCGTTTCGCCAATTTGCGTGGAGTCAACTTGCCCAATCGTCGCGGTGTACGAATCCCGCAACCGACCATAACCCGAGAGTCAAATGCCCTAACATTAGGTACTTCGCAAACTAAGCGCGACTCTGCCTGCCAACGAGCCACTCGCTTGGGAGATACATAACGACTGGACTTATCTCTCGACACCCCACTCCTCATTCCCTGCTGCCGATAGAACTCCTCATCTGACGTCTCTTCCAGCTTCAAAGAAACCTTCTCAGGGCTTGAGTCCAATAAATTACCCACCGTATGGACTCCCACTCGTCTCAAGCGAGCCGCCATCGCGTCATCCATCGATGGCGCTTCCTCAATTCGACTGCTGCGAGACAAATAAAATGGACCGCGACCATCCACATAATAGGTCTTCACTTTAGGCTTCTTCACCACCGGTTCAGGGGTTTCAGCCAAACGCAATTTCGGCACCATTGGATCTTGGACCGAATACAATTCATCGGCAATCGCATGCAGCCGTCGATTCACCTCAGCCGCATCAACCAACTTCGCCGCGGGCTGCACCTTTAACGGCTCAGAAACAAACACCGGCTCAGAAATTGGCACAGCCTGAACCGCTGGCTCAACCAACGGACGAACATGACATACCCAAGCTTGATGTGTTCGCGCCAACGCACTCACACGCGGATCTACGGTCAACATTACGACCTGCGTACCTCGCCGTGCCACATCCGCTAACACACCCATCACTTGCTTGGCTGCCGGAACAGAAAGCTCATTCCAGAAATCATCCACAAGCAATGGTGCCACATGCCCGCGTCCCACCATTGCTTCGACAATCGCCAAACGAATTGCTAATGTGGCCAAACGATATTCTTCCAACGATCTTCCAGCGACATTCTCAAACGGCATAGTCGCTTCAACATAGTTACCCATCATTGGTCGAGCATAGCAAGAGCTCCACTCTTGATCATTCGCCCATACCGGCAATGGCCGCCCTTGAATCGCATGACCAGGTACAGCCGTTAGCTTCTCATGCCACGAATTCGCCGCCGCGTGCAGACCACTCTCCGTAACCACAGGCTGCCGATATTCCAACGACCGCAAATCGACAATTCGTCGATCCAAGTCTCGCATCTCAGCCCGCAAATCATCCATGCGATCCCACT
>JBILTA010000076.1:0-12789 GCA_044371785.1 Pirellulaceae bacterium
GTCCGGAGCCGTGAAGGAAGAAATCACAACTTTGAAGAGCCGTCTGTTGCTGCTCTGGTGTTTTAGCGATGTTGAGTTTGGGAAAGCGTTTCTCAAGCAGTTGTGTCACTTCTTCGTTTAAGCCGCTTGGCCAAAGCGTGACCGCAATATCGGGCAAATATTGTTCAAGCAGTGCTAACATTCCAGGAGTATGCGCTATATCGCCGATGTTAACGGTCTGCCAGGAAGAACGGAGAATCAAATGTTGAACGCGACCGGGACTGGCTCTTAAAGACGCGGCAACGAATGAAGCGCAAGTTGCACCGAAAAAATCTCTGCGTTTCATGGGAAGTAACTCTAAGGGAAGCGAGCGGAACTTGAGTGTTGTTCCCATTGTAACGTCAGCCGTCGTTCAGGAGTATCATTGCTGCGGGTTGCCAGCAATCCTTTGGGCCATTTGCTGTGATTCCATGGCGGGAAAGCTAGTAAGATATTCAATCAATGATTGGCGATTGGTTTCCGACTGATTCTGGCTTAACTTTAGCTTGCCTTCATAACGTTCGATCGTGATTTCAATGCCCATGATGGCCTTGAGTAAGGCCTCTGTATAGTCAGCTGGAGCGTCCTGAATATGCCATGGACGGGGTTGAGTGGCCTCGTGAGTTTGCGTCAGTCTTTCAAGAAATCCCAAAAGCCAAGCTGGATCATCGATAACTTTTAATGTTCCGTGCGCGTGGACAGCTTCATAGTTCCAAGTTGGTACAACCTTTCCATTTTCTTGTTTGGATGCATATCCATTGGGCGATATGTAGTGATCTAAACCTTGGAACACAGTTAGACAACGCAGAGACTTGTTTCCCTTTTGGGCAAGTGGGTTAGCGCGGGCTATATGTCCCAATAAGCGATCGGGTTGAGTATCGCTTTTAGATGGATGCAAGAGCAATGGAATGTGGTCTGCTGCATAGCCATTTTCGTCCGCTACAAAAATAATGCCCAGCGGATGTTGACGTATGAGCGAGTGGCAAAGAGCAACATCGGGTGCCGCAAAAGATTTCGGAATGTACAACGCGACTCTCCCATTCGATGACAAAGGTCTGGTCCCAAAAGCGGCAGCCCAGGGGGCTAAGCTTGGGCATAACAAAATCCCACTTCAGTTCTACATGGAACCCAGCAGTTTCCTATATTCGTTGTAATCGTAACAAATTCGTCGGAATTGTCAGCGAACTGTTCAGTGTGCGGGGATTGCGCCGATTTGTGACCTAGTGTTTTGAGGTTTGCTTTGAAAAGTCTGTACCCCCGCGATTTACGTAAAAACAACCTTGAAGCCAACGACACACAATGCGTTATCGCAGCAGGCAACTGTTGCCATTGGCATGCCCAAAACTCCCTCGTCCACCGATAGGTCTAGCGAGAACGATAAAGGGATTTCTCGGTTTTCGGCAGCCGACTTGAGTCAGGAGGACCTGAGTGGTCACGTCTTTGCGCAATATGAGCTTGGAAAGCGCATTGGGCAGGGAGGAATGGGACAAGTCTATTTAGCGAAACACCGTCATCTTGGTAAGAGTGTCGCGATCAAGTTCATTCGTCATGATTTGCTATGCAGAGAAGCCCAAAGTCGTTTTCTGCAAGAAATTCAAGCGGTAGGCACACTAAACCACTCGCATTTGATTCACGCGATTGATGCAGGTGAATTGGATGGAGTGTTGTACTGCGTAACTGAGTATATGGACGGGCATGATCTTCACGAGTGGGTTCGCTTGCGAGGACCACTGCCAATGAGAGCTGCCGCAGAAGTGATTCGTCAAGCGGCAATTGGTTTGCAATATGCTCATCAACAAGGTTTTGTTCATCGCGATATCAAGCCCAGCAATCTCTTTTTGGAGACGCACGGCAATATTCGCGTTCTAGATTTCGGTTTAGCTTTTCACGCCAAGCAGCAACCCGATCTTACGAGCCAAGGGCAATTGTTGGGCACTGTTGATTATATCTCGCCCGAGCAAGCTCGAAATGCACATTCGGCGACACCGCAAAGCGATCTCTACAGTCTTGGCGCTTCGCTAATTTATTTACTCAGTGAGAAGCCACCGTTTCCAGACGAGTTATATCCTGCCCTGACCAACAAGCTGGTCGCACTCACCACATCATTGCCTCCTTTTTTTTCAAAGAGTTCGAATCTGCCGCCTGCTATTCGAGAAGTGTTGCAGCGAACATTAAATATTGAGCCGAGTCTGCGTTATCAGTCGGCACGCGAGCTTGTTCTGGCGCTCGACGGTTTTGCATCTGCTAATGAATTAGCGAACTGGATGATACATGGCAGTCGAGTTCAAAAGAGAGCTTTGACCAAAGCAGAGAGCCCCCAAAAAGCAAATCGATTCTATTGGGGTGCGATAGCGGCAACAGCGGCAGTGGCCATGCCATTGGGTGGCTATTTTGCCGTGAGAAGTCAGTTGGAAGTGCCTAGCGTATCTTTGCCGCTACAACCTGTTTCACACAATGAATTCGCGACCGAAGAAGGGCCTGTATCGCCCGACCAAGAAGATACTGACAAAATTGCTCCGAGGCAACCATTGCGGGAGTTCGACGGGAGGCCTGCTGCGGCGACTGCCGCGAGAACCATGGTGCATCAATCGGGTTCATCCAGAAATGCTCGGGCGATTGGGTCACCCAGTAAAAAGTTATCGGAAGCAATCAGCAATGAAAAGGGTACACCATGAGTTCCCTCGTAACTACATTCTCACAATCCACTGGTCTACCAACGCTCATTGCTGGCAAGCCGGGGTTGTTGGTCAAGATTCATCCGTTGAACGGAGTCTCACAACCACTTGAGTTGTCGCACGACACATACATTGTGGGACGTGATTCCAGTTGTGGCGTAGTGCTGGAAGATGATGCCGTTTCCCGACGTCATGCGACGATAGAACGCATTGAACATGGCTATTGTCTCCGCGATCTAAAGAGCCTCAATGGTTCATTCGTGAATGAAGTGAAAGTAGAAGAGTGCGTCCTTAAGTCGGGAGATCGAATTCGCTTTGGAAAGCAAATCTATAAGTTTGTAGCCGGAACGGAGATTGAATCGCAATATTACGAAGTGATGTTCACTTTGGTGACCTGCGACGGTTTGACACAAGTCCCTAACAAAAGATTCTTCCAGGAGATTTTTGCTCGTGACTGGGAGGCGATGATTCGCCGACGAGACAAGCTCTCTATCTTAGTAATGGATCTCGATAAATTCAAATCGATCAATGACACCTATGGCCATCTCGCGGGTGATGCGGTACTCGTTGAATTCGGCAAAAGAGCCCAAACGGTTTTGCGCAGTGGAGAATTTCTGGCTCGGTTCGGCGGTGAGGAGTTCGTTTTGCTCTGTATAGGAGCATCGGGTAGTGAAGCTGCTTCGGTAGGCGAACGAGTGCGAGTTGCTGTCGAAGCTGAACCGTTCAAGTTTGATGACTTGAGTATTCCCGTTACGGTAAGTATCGGTGTAGCAGAGGCTAACTACCAGACCTCATTGGCTCGAGAGTCTTTGCTCGAACAGGCTGATCAAGCGTTGTATCAATCGAAAAATAATGGCAGAAATCAAGTCACTGTTTACAAACCTGTGTAATCCCAATTCCTCCTTCAAGGCCTCTTAAGTAGTTGTTCGTATGAAAAATAAATTCATTGCACTTCTGATGCTTCTTGGTTTAGTAGTGGCTGCGCCAACAACACGCGGGGAATTCGATACTATTGCAGGTTGGGATGAGCAAGTATTTCCATCCTATTTGATTTCCACCGCTGCGATGAAGCACAAGACGGAAACGGACGAGACAACGTTAGGTGATGCACTAGGGGCATTCGGCGTTGAGTTGACGGCGACTGCCGAAAATCAATCCGTAAAGGTCACTGTACTATGTGATGGTTTCGCGGAGCCAAGCGAATTTGTAGGTACATTGAGCAATGAAGGTACGACGTATCGAATCTATCCGAAGATGCGATACAAGTTTGAGAAATTGAGTCAACATCGGCAAGCGACTCCATCTTCAGTTACGTATCGAGTTCAGTTGGATGATGAGGTTCCTGAAGAGAAAACGGTTACCGTCACCATGCGATCGATCAACGATTGTGCCTTCATGTTGCTGGATGGTGAAGATGCAATTGATATGAATTTCTGTTTCGCCGCTTACGTAAATGAACAGCATCCGTTTGTTGATAAACTGTTGCGAGAAGCGCTGGATATTGGTGTCGTCGATTCGTTTACTGGTTATCAGTCCGATGATCCCAATCAAGTCATTGCGCAGGTGTATGCGATTTGGGATTTGATGGCTAATCGAGACGTTCGCTACAGTAGCATCACGGCGACGGCTGCTTTGTCGCAAAATACTCGCAGTCAACATGTACGACTGCTAGAAGAAACGATCAATAATACTCAAGCGAATTGTGTTGACGGAACGGTTTTGTTTGCCTCAGTCTTGCGCAAGATTGGAATCGATTCTGCTTTGGTGGTGACCAATGATCATTGTTATCTCGCATTCTGGGCCGATAAAAAACATGAACGTCTTTATGGACTTGAGACGACAATGATCTGTTTTGATACGTCAGAGAAGGAAGTTCCCGACTTTTACGACGCGGCCGTGGCTGAAGAGCATCGTTGGGATTATTCCTGGGGTAGCTTTGTGCATGCCATGGCAACGGGAACAAGTAATTTGCAACAAGAGTTAACCAAGAAGGAAGCTGAAGTAACCCTGATCGACGTGGCTGTAGCGCGATTGAATGGCGTTCTGCCGATTCCTTTTCATTCCAATGAAGAATTTGTCGCTTATGACTTTGATTCCAGCGAGGAAACTGAGGTGGAGGAAGGGGGTGACGAAATGGAGAGCGAAACTGGGACTGCTGAGGGTTATGCGGCGGACGAAAGCGATGTAGCAAAGGTTGAAGAACCACAATCTAAGGATCTGGGTGATGAAGGAAATGAGGCAGTTGCGTCAGACGAGGATGCGGTAGAGTGGGAAGACGAAGAGACTCCCAGGCAGCGTCGACGCACAGGTACGAAACCTGCCGCTGACATGGAATGGGAATAGTGAGCCGTAATTCAGATTTTCTCTAAGCTAACTTAAAGATCTATAGTGAATAAGGATTCGAAAAAGTATGTTTCGCAATGCGTTGCTACTGTCGTTCGTTTTTGCCAGCGTCTGTAGCTCTGTAATCCGCGCCGAAGAGGGTGAGCAGGTTCCGTATGAAACTAAAGCAGCCGAAACTTTAGGGGCTACTTTGGTGGCTTATTCGATCGATGCCCATGTAAATATTAGTTTGGTCGCGCAGGCGTATCAAAATGAAACGTTGGAATCGGAACGAGCTCTATCGTTAGCAAACTTGACGATCACGATGTTAGACCAGATTGGTCCATCCGTAATTGCATTGACCAAGTACAGCGAATGCGGTGACGATGATCGAAAGTGTTTGGTGTCGCTCGCCAAGGCTTTTAAAGCCATCAAGGCTGAAGCGGTTGCTCTGAAAGCGTATATTGAAAGCGAGGATGGTTCTGACTTCGAAGCCTTTGAAGCAAAACAGCAAGAGGCTCAAAGTGTTATGGACAATTTGATGAAATAATTCTGTCCTGGTACATTCCGGCGATAACGCGTTTAGCCTGAACGCGTTTTTTCGTTTCTAGATTGAGTTATTGCCACTAAGGTCGCAGTAAATTATTATATCGTTTGGTAAAACGGCCACATATAGGGTAGTTTTCGGCGAGGCCATGTTAGACAATGCTTTCTCTACTTCTTATTGCTTCGGTGGCGGTCGGTGTGGCGATGATGGCGAACAATAATGAAGACTCGCCATTCTTGTGGGGGCTGATCACCTTTGTACTGGGCTTTATCGGCGGCATATTTGGATTGGTTGGAGCTATTGTGGGAGCAATGCTGGGGGCCGGGGTCTACATTTTTAAAACCATGAAGTACGGCTGAACTTGAGATCTCTGCGGAGCTTAAACGGATTCGCCTCTTGCCCTCGTCGTGAATTAGAGCATAGACTCCTTGTAGCGGCATTTCTATGTTGGATCGGAATGGATGTACAAGCATGTCGCCGTTTCGGAACTGCATAGCCAAGACAAAGGAGAGTGACGTGGCCGACTTTTCTCAGGTTATCGGTGATCATTGGAATGCCTACTCGGCTGAACGCGATGGCGCGTTAATGTTCGTCTCCTTCGACGAAGATGTAGCAAGTGTGGACAGTATTGCCAATCTTTCGCTTTGCGCTCGAATTATGCTACCGATTCACCAGCCCAATGGGGCTGGAGGTCCAGATTCCCCCGAGGCCGAAACGCTGTGGAATATGGAAGACGAACTTTTCGAATTACTTCAGGAACATCAAGTTGCCTGTCGCTATGTGGCCAGATTGACCTACGGCGGTCTGCGCGAGTTAGTCTTTCAAGTTCAGGATTGGGAATCCTTCCGTCCTCCCGTCGGCATGTGGATGATGCAACATCAAGAGTATGAAATGGATGTGTCTGAGCATGAAGGCTGGGAGTTCTACAATGACTACATTCGACCGAGACATGAAGATCGTATCTTCATGATGGATAATTCGGTCGTGATGAATTTGATTGAGGCCGGAAGCGATCCTGAGAAAGAACATTCGCTGGAATATGTGTTTGAAGGAGATGAGTCGGGGTTAGAGCGAATAGCCATTTCGTTGCGAAAACGCGGCTATGTCGATGTGGGCGAAACCGACTTTTCTTCAGGACGGATCGTTTTGGCGAAGCTCATGGTGTTGGATCCATCGCTGATTGTTTTCGAATCACTGGCAAATTCTGAGTTGGCGGAAGATGCGGGAGTTGAGTTCAGCGGTTGGGGGGCGAGTGTCGTAGAATAAAGGGATCCCTGCAGTCTCTGGTTCGTGAAATCCGGCCCGATTTCCCAGAAAATGTCGTCATTTGCCTTTAGTAGCAAGGTGTCCTCAAAGTGAGTATGATTGTTGCTTTGGATTTCGTTTCTCCTTGTTGGTTTGGTTGTTTGGGGAGTGATTAGGTGAAGGGCTTGGGGTTCTTGCTATCGCTTGGTCTCTGTTTTGTAATGGCCCTTGCTAGTTTGGGCTAAGATCCCAAACTAGACTTCCGTGAAGATCTAAAAACTGCGATTCCAGAGGGGATTCGCATGTTGGAAGCAAAGGAAGATGTTGCTTTTATCAAAGCTTTTGTGGAACCAGAGTTGTTGAAGAAGATAATCGGCAATGGTCCGATCGAGGAACTCGCAGAGATGTTTAGCGAAGGCTAAAGCAGAATCGCTGCTTAGCGTTCTGCGGCAGATTAAAGATCAACAACCCGAGTTGAAAGAAAATGGGACAAAGGCTGTGTTCAAAATCAAAGATCCAGTAAATGGTAAAGAAGAGATTAGGTTTAGTAAGATCGGAAAGTTCTGGTATATCGATAACTAGTCGCGTTTTTTTGTCCAATAGTTTCATCTCAAGTGAGGGAGAGGAAATGGCGAACTCGATTCGCGGTTTTCTCTCTTTTTTCTTTCGTGGTACCGAAGATAGTCAAATAGACGGGCCCATTTCGAAGTAAAAGCAAGGGATTGGTTGGGTTTGGTTGATCGAGACATTACAATCCAGGTCGTTTTGTAACGCTCATTTTTAGAAACGACCCTCTTCGCATTTCTACTCATGTTAACCAACGCTACAAGTCGCCTTACTCTAGTTGCCAGTGATAGTGCCTCCTCGGCTCGTGAGTTTCAAGAAGCCTCCGCTGAATTCTTCTCTAGTGTCGGTAATGCGACGGCAGAAGAAGTGAGTGCGGCGATCATCGAACTCGCCAATAGTTTCGGGATGGAAGATCCGCGACGCGTCGCTATTCTCGGGTTAATCTGCGGTGCGTTAGCGGAGGATGGGCAGAAGACGAGCCTCTTCGCCAGACCGTTGCTCAACCGTTTTGCTTCGGTGTTGGAGCAGGCGGTTCGCTTAGTTGCTGAGATCGAACCCAAATTGCCTCCTCCGGAAGAAGATGAGGGCGATGAGGATTTTGTTGACGAGGAAGATGGAATCGATAAGGAGGGAGACGATCTTGATGATGAAGATGAAGTCGAGGAAGAGCAGGATTTGCGAGAACAGTTATTCGAGCAAGAACTCAAAGCTTTAGGGAGTGAATGGCAAGCGGAGAAATTGGCCTGGGATTCACTCGATCAATTTTGGCCTCCGATTGTGCTTGTATTGTCTCTCGATGCAGATTTGCGAAGGCAGTATGCCTACTTGGCCAGGGAAGCAGATAATATTGCTGAGTTTCATGTCGCCGGTTATTGGGTGAGAACGCTGCTTACCGTTTTAGATGATGAGCCTATCGTCGTTATCGAGCCAAAAACGAAGCAAGGAATCTTGGCTCGCATGTCGGGCGTTGTTGATAATTTTCAATTGCACATGATCTTAATGGACATCTTTCCCCATGCTGGGCTTTTTAAACGCAAGCGAATAACGAAAGAGGTCGCCGACCTTGCCAAAGGTATCGGGCCACAGAACCTGGAAGCGACGGTAACTGGATCTTGGAATCTCTATGATTGGCGAGCGGTTCAAACCAATCTGCAGCTGCCTGAAGAATCTCAACTTGATGGAGTTGCTTTTTGGATTTGGAATGAAGGAACGCCAGCCGATATTCCAACACTGAACGGCAGAAGAGTCATTCTGTTGGGACCACCCACATACAAACGTCAGTGGGGAGCTGTTCGGACTTTCGAGCGGCTACCGGCAGAAATTGTAATTGAGCGAGCTCTAAATCGAAATGAAGTGAAAGAATGGTTGGAGCAGATGAAATCCACGGACCGTTAGTCCCGAAAGAGTCTTGAGATGCGAGTTGCGTTCCTTACTAATCGAACCACGCAATATAGTCTGCCTGTATTGAAGCGGTTGGTAGAGGCAGTGGAGTGTGAAGTCGTCCATGCGTTTTTCTATGATACACTGAAGCAAGGTCGAAGTAAGTTTCGGACGAGCATTCAGGATTTCGGTTGGCTCGGTTTGATGGCAAAAGTTGGCCAGTTGTCCGTCGGCAAAGTTCGAATGTTATTTGCCAGGAGAGTTGCTAATGCCGAACAGTGGGCACGATCGAGCTATGAGTATGCGATTCTAAAAAAGATCCCACATTCGGTCGTACAGGATATCAACGCTCCGGAAATACGTAGTCAGCTTACCGACCTGAATGTCGATTTGTTGATAGTGGCGGTTTGCAAGAATATTCTAAAAATGGAAGTGCTGAAGGTTCCTCGCTATGGGGTGATGAATATTCATCCTTCACTGTTACCAAAGTATCGGGGACCCACGCCCGCATTTTGGGCGTTGTATCATGGTGAGCATGAGACGGGCGTCACTTTTCACCGGATGACGACCAAAATCGATTTAGGTGAAGTTGTTCAGCAATATTCGTTCGCAATAGAGACGGGTTGGGGTGAGGAAGAAATAAATCGCAAGGCTTTTGAACTGGCTGCAGAGCATATTGCCGAAGTGTTGGAACGAGTCGAAAGCATGCGAAATCCTGATATCTCAACGGAGCCTGTGCAGGTAGCCAGTTACTTTACGTTTCCCACTCCAGACCAACGTAGAGAGCTGAGACAGAGGCGAAGGCGTGGTTAACTCACTCGAATTCATGAAGGTGTTTTATGGTGAAGCAATGGAAGTTTGATGACGAGCCCATGACGGCTTGTTTTGTAGCAAGTTCCGTTTTGGAAGGCGCTCCAATTCTGCGTGTTGTCCATGACTTTGATGGTGATTGGCAGTTTCATGGTGATGGAGAGAGTACTGAGCCAAAGATAGTCGCTCTCCAAGAGGTCGTGAAGCGTGACCCGACCATTCAGGAGTTACACGATTTGCCGTATGGTTGGGCCGCGGAACGCAACACTCCATCGACTCCTTGGATGCGCTGTAGGAACAATGAATATCCCGAGTTTCAGAAAAACGGTTTTTATCTTGAAGATGCCGTTTGGGTCTCCATGAGTATTGAAGACATTCAGACTCCGGAAGATGTTGACCTCTTGGAGTTGGATGAGGGAGATGTGGTTAAGTTACTGTTCCGATTTGCGGCTGAGAATTCACCCCGAGGTGATGGGCAAGTTGAAAGAATGTGGGTAGAGGTTGTTGGCTTCGATGCGTTCGGAGATTTTGTTGGTACGATCGCCAATGAGCCACTTCACGCTGCAGCTAAATATGGGGATGAGGTTCACTTTCATTCACGGCATATCGTAGAGATTGGTGAGTTCAGCTGAACTCGTTCGTAGTTTGCTCTGATTTTGCCTTCAACTGCTTGCCGGATTTTCTTTGAATGTGAGGTCAAGAAAAGCTAATGGAGCCTATTACAATTTTCTCTAGGATCGCTGCACCGAAGAAAGTAGTCGAGCGATTGCGTGACTTGTGTCCCGATGTCATTGTGGAGGGGCCTGATGAAAATTGGAGTCGAGTCGAGATTCCGTTGCTGATAGATGGGGAGGCGGCAACGCTCACCTTTACGCATTCTGCAGAGTATTACTCTGAGCCTGGTTGGTCTAGGCAGATGGACGGGATGCGTGGGTACTTTTCTAGGTTTCCGGCTTCAGAAAATCGAAGCAAGGTGCTTAGCTTGACGACCACCTTCTGTTTCTCGCTGGGGACACTTTTCGAACCAGACTTTGAACCGAGTGGCGATGTAAGGCTCGATATACTCTTTAACATTGCAGAGATGCTGGACGGCGTACTGTTTACGCCGTCGGGATTGCGGGATGCGAACGGCCGAATTTTGCTTTCTTTTGACGAAGATGAACATGATCCTGATGCTGTCTGGCCGCAGGTTTTGTTGAGTGTTTCTCGCGAAGAATTCATGTCGCAAATGGAGCGCTCAGACGATGAAGTGGCACAGGAAGAGACCCTAGAGCAAGAGGAGTCGGATCCACCAACGGGCGAGCGCGTGGCCCGAAGAGCGATTGCTTTATGCGCGGTGACCATGAGAGCGATGCTAGAGCAGGATGCCATGGATCCTGATGCACAGGAAACGTATCGAGACATGCTTCGGTGGCTAAAGAGCAGTGGCGTTGAAGATGAGCTAGAGCCAGACGAATGGGAAGTGGTTCAAAGGCCTTTGGGTAAGCTTGATTCTCAAAGTCATATTAACGCGACTTGGCGTTTGGAAGGTTTGTGTATGTTGGCGTGGGCTTTGGGTAAGTTTGAAGTACCACCCCATGATCAAATGGTTGATGTGCATGAACTTTGGCGATCGCTTGGTCTTCTGGATGACCCATTGACCCGCGAACTGTTGGAGCGTCCCGGATTGCGTTCGATGGAAGAGATGAGAGCGATGCAAGAGCGAAATTTTGCGCTGCATTGGCGATTGCGAAATTATGGCCTTAGACCCGAGTTGATGGACTTTCAAGAGTTTGCGTCCAAATGTTGGTTCGGCCCGTTATCAATTGAAGGCGTAGCTTTGGTAGACGGAGATCTCGGTCTGTTAGGAAAGCGAATTGATGAGGCGACAGATGATGAGCTGGCTTTGGTATCGAGTATCGCTTTAGAACGGCATTTGGCCATCAACTGGCTATGCGACGGTCCAGTCGTTTATTCGGACGCTGATGTTTCGACCTGATAGTCAGGCCCATATTGCTAAGAGAATAATAGCGGAAAGAATGTTGAAGTAGGATGTCAAAGTTCATTCTGACAATGCACATTGATCTTCTCATTGAACATACCAATGAAGAGATATTAAGGCTTGTCGCGAAACTAGAGGAACGACTGAGCCAAGTGGATGTAGGTCGCTTTGTTGGCAGCGGTGGGGGAATGAACCAAATCGATTTGACGTATTTGGTTCATGATGAAGAGCTGGCCAAGAAGCTAATGAGTGATGCGCTTCGGTCATTGGAACTTAACGAAACGCATACGTTTATCGCTGAAGTGTTTACTGGCGATGAAGCGACGTATTTTGATGACGTTGAAGGCTTATCGCTGCCTAAGCTGTCTTACTTTTTTGGCTTGATCTTGTTTCTGATCGTAAGTTTGATCTATGTGGCTTGGTCTGTAGTTGTTGAAATTCGCCGATGATCTATGAACGCTGTGCGGGTTAATGCTATGTGAGGTGAATGTAATGCGAAGCGTGGGGCTAATACTCTGTTTTCTTTTGAGCTTCTTCGTCGTACCGGCTCGGTGTGGCGAAGAGAGCCCCTTTTTCGTGGCTCCCATCGTTTCAGACTTACAGAGAGAAAAGACGTCACCAACAGCGGATGCCTATGCACTCGTTGATATCGATGAGCTAGAGTTTGAGTCGGGAAAGCCCAAACTTGATTTGTTGCTAGAAGCGGGATTCGAAAAACAGTTGGCAGGTCTCGCTAGTAAGCGTCATCTTTTCATAGTGACTCACAGCCACATAGGTAGATCCAACGAAGCTGCCAAATTGACCGCAGTTGAAGATGCTTTGCGTGAGGTGGCTAAGAGATCTGGTTTCGAAAAGGTTAGCGTCATTGAAACAAGCACGTCGGTAACATGGCGGGAGCGTGTTGGGGCCGCGGTGGAGTATGTAGAAAATGATGGTGCAATGGAAACTGTCATTGAAAACGACTTTATTCGCGTTTATCCGATTCGTACCAAACTCTCTAAGCTCTTAGCAGGCGACGGTGATTGCATCGTAGAAGTGTTTCAACCGGTCGATGGTGCTTTCAAGACCCTTTCGGATCCTCTTCGGCAAGCGATTGTTGATGCGGTGACACAAGCGAATCTGGAACAAAAGACACGACTTATTTTTGACTTGCAAAGTACAGAGAAAGGGCGAGATCGTTTAGAGGAAATCTTCGGTTCGAGAGATCGGCCGATTTTGCGAGATGCCAATGATCCGTTTTGGGT
>JBILTA010000002.1:0-34796 GCA_044371785.1 Pirellulaceae bacterium
CGTTCGCAAGGAGTCAGTGTTCGAACCTTAGTTTACGGCGATCCCAGAAATGTGAATTATGAAGTGAAACTAACATGCGTTAGAGGCAATTTTATCGAAAAACCAGTGCAAGTGTAATAACTGCTACAACTAGCAACAGTAGGATGATGACGGGCCGCCAATTCAACTCGCGAACCATCGATTCTCGCTGCGACAAGCGTCTTTCGAGACGTCGTTGTCCGTAGTCCGCCTGAGCGTCTGCCGCTCCAACATCCTTTACGACAGACGCAGTGGCAGGCGAGGAACTTACGGGTGATGTGGGTGATACGGGCGGAGCCGTCTTGCGGGTATCGGTTTCATCTAGCAACTTCATCATGATGCCCTGTACGGTACGGGCATTAAAGGGGCGATCTTCGGGCCGCTTTTCCAGCAGCTTGGCGATGACGCTTTCCAACTCCGCTGGACAATCCCCCACATAATCACGCACCTTAGGCGCTGCTTGTCGCAGATGTTTTTCGAACAATTGAGAAAAATTGGCACCTTCAAACGGCGTGTGTCCAGTCAACATTTCGAATAAAACGCAACCGAGCGAATAGAGATCGGCTTTCCCCGTAATCGCCTCTTCTCCTACGATCTGTTCCGGCGCCATATAGGCATGTGTGCCAACGGTGAAACCATCCAGCGTTAAGTCGGCATCGTAGGTATCACGAGCAATACCAAAGTCACCCAACTTGACCTTACCATCTTTGGTCAAAAACAAATTACCTGGCTTCAGATCGCGATGAATGATACCGTTGTTATGAGAATGTTGTAACGCAGAACATACTTGTCTGGCAACCGAAGCGACTTCAGCCCAACTGAGCCGGTCCGATTGACGAAGTAGATCTTTGACACTGCCACCTTCAACAAGCTCCATCACGTAAAAGAGCAAGCCATCGCTTTCCCCCGCCCCGTAGAACTCGATGATATGGGGATGACGGACACGTTGCAGAATCGCAATCTCGCGCCGAAAACGAGCCCGAACTAACTTATCCTCCGAAACACTTCGCTGTAAAACTTTGATGGCGACAATGCGGCCGGTCGCTTTCTCGACAGCTTTATAGACGGTTCCTACCGTGCCTACGCCCAGCGTTATGCCTAACTCAAAGTCTTCGAGTTTCAGTCGCATTGAGTCCATTCAGGGAGGCCCCAGAGCTGTAGCTGCGGAGCTCGCCTTTTCTCCACAGCTTTGGTTAGTCAAAATTGGTTGAGAAAAAATCTCACAGCTTTACCCAAAATGCAACCGAGAAGGATGATAACTCGTCGTATTTCGTCAGAAAAAGGGGACTTCTCGCTAATTGCGGCCATAAAAAAAGCGGCCCGATATGGACCGCTTCAAAACAAGCCAAGGACTTCAATTACGAAATCAAGCTGTGCGAATCAACATCGTACGCCAAATTGGATTCGATGGATTGCATAGCACGTGGTGGTAATGTTGCCTTGTCCCAAGGACTTCCACCATACCGATACAACTCGACAAACATGAGAATACATGCTGCGAGCATAAAAATGGTCGCCAAAATCAACATCACCGTATAAACGGTCAACGGAAGCTTCTGTGTGGATGGCTTGTTCATATAGGGCCCGAACGATTCTTAGGTTGATGCGAGTTTACGAAACGAATTCAAGGAAACGGGATAAACGAGGATCGTCACCGATTAACCCAATTTGGAATCCACTTTGTCACCTGGTTGGATTGCTCCCTTGCGATAGCTTTCCAAAACCTCGCAAACTGCTTTGTCCGATTCAGTGGTTCGAACTCGAATTCGACCCAGATATTGGCTGCCACGAGTCACATCCAATTCCAAACCTTCTCGCAATCCATCATCACTACCCAAACTGATCTCTACTAAACCGCTCTTACCGACCACCAAAATTTCACCCTTCACTTCAGGTGCCAAATCAAGTGGAGTTTCAGGATTGATTCCCAAAATATCCAACTGACTCTTCATCATGGTGATCTGACCAAGCAACTGCTCGCGACGTTCGGTCAAGGCTTGTAGCTCACCTTGCAATTGGGCCACCCCATCGGTCAACTCAACCACTTTGTTGAATTGTGAATCGCGGTCCGCACGAGTTGTGGTGATAAGAGTTCGGAGCTGTTCGGTTTCTTTGGTCAAACGAGCCAACACTTCTTGGCTGGACTTTTCCGAAGCAGCCAACTCAGAGTGAGCAGCTTGCAAGTCCGAGAGTTGCTTATCACGCTTCGAAAGATCATCTCGAACTTGGGTCAACTGAGTCTGCAAAGCTGACAAAGCGGCTCGACGGGAAGCTTGTTCCTTGGCGAGTTCGTTTTGCTTTGTTTCAACTTCAGCGCGCAGCTGCTGGTTAACACTTTCGGTGTTTGCGAGTTTATCTTTAAAACCCGTGTTCGGTGTGAGTACTGCATCACGCCAATTATTATGGGTCGCATTCACCGCTGCTGCTGCGAAGAAAAACAACAGACTTAAAAGCAAAGTGGCTACGATGAAAACCTTGCCGAGCAACGACATGACGAGAATACCCTGAAAAGCAACTGTGAATGTCAACCGTCTTGAGGCTATGGGACGGACAGTTTCGAGTATAGTTACCGGGGATTTCGAATGTCAACGAACTTAATGCAAAATGGGAGGTTTAGGGCAAGAGGGACGATTTTGCCCGTTATAACCTAACCTTCTGAAGACGATGATTTCCGCTGTCAACGATCAAGATATCTCCATCTCGATGCATCGAAACGGCCCAAGGATTAGCCAATTCTCCTGGGTTTCTCCCCGCTTTTCCCCAGGAAAGCAGCGGTTTTCCCTCGGAATTGAGACACTGGATCCGATGCCCCCCGAATTCGCTAACCCAGACGTTATCTTCGGAATCGATCGTCAGTCCGTAGGGATATTGAAATTCCCCCAGCCCTGTCCCCTGTTTTCCAAAAACGTTGACCAATTCGGCCTTATCCGATTCACATTTATATACCTGCAGGCGATGATTACAGGCATCGGTTACCCATATAGCCCCTTTCGAGTCCAGCGCCATGCTTTGTGGGCGTTCGAACTGTCCCACTTCCGCGCCGTGGCCACCCCACTGGCAAATAAATTCACCTGAACCAGAAAACTTCTGGATTCGGTCAGATACTCCATACTCGGAAACGTAAAAGTTTCCGGCAGCATCTTCCAAAATGTCCGTGACGAACCCGAATTCACCGGGACCCGTTCCATGCGTTCCGCCAATCGTGGCTTTTTCCTGAAGAACACCATCCGGAGAGTAAAAAAGAACACGGAAATAATGGGTATCTGCAACGACGATCCGTCCGCGTCGATCGACACTCAGTCCCGTAGGACGTCCCTGTTCGCATGTTGGAGTTTGCCACTCGCGAACGTACCGACCCTCGGGATCAAAGACCTGTATTCTGGCTGTCATGTCGACGACATACACCATTCCGGAAGCATCCACGGTCATTGCTCGTGGCTTGTGGAACTTTCCCTGGGAAAGGCCTCGTTTTCCCCAAATGGCAGAGACATCCGCGGCACCGCCGGAAACCGAATCACAACCCGACAGGGCCAAAGCGCCAACGGCTCCTCCCAGAGCAAACAACAAATCGCGTCGCTTCATAGTTCCGTTGTTTTGAGTCGGTGTGGAATGGATTCGGGGACTTATTTCCATGCTAAGTCGTCTGCCTATTCGACGCATTAGGTAAGCCAGTCGTTCTTCAGCACCAAATCTTAATTGTACGGGGTTGGAAGTGCGATGAATGGAAAAATCACCCCTGGAAAAGATCGATTTGGACCAATTTCCGCCCCCCACATATATGGGGAGTGACATTGCTTGTGGGTGGAGCTTTTTTTAAGATAGGAATGCATCGAAATACTGGCCGCGTGGCCTTTGTTGCTCGAGCAAACTTATCTTGTGCAGGTAGCGATGGCTTATAGTATCGACTGGAAATCCGCTGATGATCGCCGCGATTTAGTGCATTTGGCTGTTCAGTCGGTTGCCGAAGGCCAACTGGTAATTCTTCCAACAGAATCGAGCTATGTGCTCGCTTGTAGTCCGTTGCATCCGATCGCGGTGGAAAAGCTACTGCGAATTCATGAACAGGGATTTATTGGCGAGCCAGTTTTGTTTTTGCGTTCGCCCAGTGAACTTCGCGATTATGTCCCACACCCTTCAATTGTTACGCAGCGCGTCGCGACGCGTTTGTGGCCAGGCCCCTTCGTACTGCAATTGGCATTGCAGCATCCCGACAGTTTGATTCGACAATTTCCGGCCTCACTTCAAGGTTATATCGAATCCCGCGATAGTGAAATCGGTTTTAGAGTCGCCTCGCATCCTGCCATTCATGAGATTCAAAAGCTCTGTGCAGGCCCATTGTTGACCGCCGAAATTGTTACATCCAACAACAAGCTGGCGAACGATTCCCAAGGGGCGAGTGCAAGTGTGGGACGATTCGCGGGCCTCATCGTTGATGATTCGGCAACATCTCTCGGTGAACCTGCCACACTACTTGCCACCGCAAACAATCATTGTCGTATTCTTCGCGAAGGTGCTGTCACTGCCGCTGAAGTGCGCCGCGCGACATCCATGATCATTTTGCTGGTATGCACAGGAAACACCTGTCGCAGTCCCATGGCTCAAGTCCTATTGCAACATAAACTGAAGGAACGCTTCGCAAAGTTCTTTGAAGCCGATGTACTACCCGCCTTCGCTTTATCTGCCGGTACTAACGCGTCGTCGGGCAGCGCAGCTTCGCATGAAGCTGTTCAAGCGATGAAGAGTCGCGGCCTAGATTTGACGCAACACTCTAGCCGCCAGGTAAACCTCGACTTGTTACAGACTGCGGACTTGGTACTGACTATGACCCAAAATCATCGTCAAGCGATTCTAACTCGGTGGCCACACTTTACCCCCAAGGTTTTGCCCCTGAGCTCCAACGGCCGAGATGTTGCCGATCCCTACGGCGGTTCGCAACAAGTCTACTTAGCCGCCGCAGCAGAAATCGAACACTTCTTGGATGAATTTGTAGAACAAATTGATGAACATTGGCTCGCTCAATGGGACTGATTCGTTTCGCCTTATGGAAGGTAGGTATGTAACGCAAATGTCTCGTTCCTTTAATCGCCGAATCCCCCACTAAACAGAGCTCTTTTCATAGAATAAGCCTCATGCGTATTGCAATTGCCAGTGATCATCGCGGTGTTCATATCAAAGCCAAGCTTGTTCAATTGCTGGGAGCAGCCGGTCACCAGGTTGATGACAAAGGGACGCATGGTGACCAAAGCGTGGATTACCCCGACTACGCAGCCGCAGTGAGTCGTGAAGTTGCCAACGGAACAGTAGATCGAGGCATCTTGATCTGCGGCACCGGTGTGGGAATGGCGATTGCAGCCAATAAATTCCCTGGCGTCCGCGCCGCAACCTGCTACGACGAAGTCATGGCTGAGATCTGTCGACGACACAATGACGTAAATGTCCTCTGCTTACCTGGAGATCTCTTTGGCGATCGTCCTGTGGCCGACTTAGTTCGCGTTTGGCTCCAAACCGATTTCGAAAGCGGTCGTCACCTACGCAGAATCGAGAAAATCGCTTCCCTCGAAACCAAGCCTAACGGCTAACGAAATGACGCAAACTAGCCAAACCTTGCCGACTAACCAAACTCTGTCGGTTGTAACTCTTGCTCAATACTCTTGCGCAGAATTTATTTGAACTCGTCGCATTTCGCTAAAGAGTTTGTTGTTCTATCCCAAGCTTCTGGATAAAGTTTCGAGAGTCGTAGCACGTCGCTACGGCACATCGAATCAAGCCGGCAGCTACTGCCGCATGTGCGAGTGGATAGGCGAAATCGTGAGTACATCATCGAATAAACCCAGTTCCGACGAAGTAGATCTACTGCTGTTAAATGCACGGCTTCGCGACGAATTGGAACCCTTCATCGATGAATCGTTTGACCTGCTAGCTACTAAAAAAATGTCGCTGGCCGCAGAGAACGAATTCCTAGCTTCTATGCTTGCCTGGGAACGAGCTCCCATGCTCCCCATCAGCAAGTGGTTTGAACCGGAATTAAAGTTACCACAACCTGATAGCCTTGATGATGCCACCCTAAGCCGCATTCTGTTGGAAATACAACAGAAGCTCTACGAACAGCGCATCGTCCTTGACTTCACCGACCATCTCTCCGATCGACAACTTTATTGTTTGATCTGTCGAGATATATTGCCATCGTTCGAAAAGAAAATCGATCTTCCACGCAATTATCTGCATTGGCATTGCCTGGATGACAACGATACGGAAACATGGTTACGCTTTTATGCTTCGCCCGAGGAACGAGAAATTTGGGCAGAGGAAACGGGACTCATTCCCCCCGCAGCTGAAACGCCTCCATTTCGGCGCAGCTTCCCGCGACGCATCAGTCTGAATTAGATATTTGGCAAACTGTCAAAACGAACCACAACAAAAAAAGGTATCGATGGATTCGAAATGAATCGCCATCGATACCTTTTTCTTTGGTTTGATGGTTTGCCCACCGCATGTTTCGCAATTCAATCTTCTTGCGTTTTGGACGCACCCAAAGGGCAAACGAGATCCGATCGAGTTCTGCAACAAGTCTGACTTGATGCACATACCCGACCAAGGCCATAAGTCGGTAAGCCTAAGTCCCAAGGTCACCGAACAACGGTGTCGAGAGATAGCGTTCACCCAAACTGCACATAATGGTAACGATTCGCTTACCTTTGAATTCAGGTCGAGCAGCTACTTGAGCCGCAGCCCACATGTTGGCACCACTGCTGATACCAGCCATGATGCCTTCCTCTTTAGCCAAACGTCGTCCCCAAGCGAACGCATCTTCATCATCAACAGTAATCACCTCATCGATGATCGAAGTGTCCAAGTTCTTAGGAACAAAGCCGGCACCGATCCCTTGGATACGATGTCGACCTGGCTGTCCACCGCTGATCACGGGGCTGTGCTTTGGTTCAACGGCGATCACCTTAAAATTAGGATTCACTTTTTTAAGGTATCGGCCCGCACCCGAAATGGTTCCACCGGTACCAACTCCAGCGACAATAGCATCAATGCTGTGTCCGCTATCTTCCCAAATTTCTGGACCTGTTGTCGCTTCATGAATCGCAGGGTTCGCTGGGTTTTCGAACTGCTGTGGCATCCAGCCATCTGGATCTTGTTGCACTAATTCGTGTGCTCGAGCAATGGCCCCTTTCATCCCTTCAGCGGCGGGAGTTAGAACCAAGTTGGCCCCGAGACCTCGCAACAACGCTCGTCGCTCGACCGACATCGATTCGGGCATCGTCAAAGTCAAGCGATAACCTTTGGCTGCACATACAAATGCCAGTGCGATCCCCGTGTTTCCACTGGTAGGTTCGATAACATGTGTGTTGGATTTCAGCTTGCCGTCCCGCTCGCCTGCTTCAATCATGGCGACACCGATACGGTCTTTAACACTATTGAGAGGTTGGAAAAATTCGCACTTGGCGAATACAGTCGCCTGGTCCGCTGGAACCAGTCGATTGATCCGAATCATTGGCGTATTGCCGATTGTCTTTGTGACGTCCTGGAATGCTTGGCCTCTAGGCATTTGAATTTCCCGTTCCGTGAACACCGCTAAAAATCCGGCAATTAACGAATCTTGGGCGGTTTCGTCCCACCTCTTGCCGGGTTCTACAAGAGGTCAGTTTAACGCTGCCCCGCTGTCGATGCCATGCCACTAAAAAAGCCCAACCCATGATAAAACACGGGTTGGGCTATGACCGAAGATCCCAACAAGGACCATGAATACTTCGAATTAGTACTCGCGGGTCGTAACCAGGCCAGGCTGTGGAACTGGATATTTTCCTTCCGCATCCGCTTGCAACGGAGCGGGACTATCCAGCGTCAACTGCTCGATACCTGGAGCAAACTCATGTTCGCAGTTGAGCATATCATCATAGGTAACGACTTGACCGGTGTGTGCGGCCATACGTCCCATCGAGGTAACAACGCTGGCGATGACACCGCGTTCTACTTCGTTGTAAGGCTTATCCTGGCGAATCGCTTCAATCAAGTGATTCCATTCTTCTTGGTATGGGTTAGGTTCATTGGGGCCGTATTGCCAAACAATATTCTTGTTGGTCATCTTCTGGCTATTGTAAATACGGCAACGGGCCGGAGTATGTGCGGCGGTCGAAATCACAGCCGAACCTTTGGTTCCATGAGCGTAGCTGGCAAACTCGTCATGACAACCTGGGATCGTGCGTCCCTGTAGATCCAACTTGGTACCATCAGCAAAGGTGTATTCGACCGAATAGGTATCAAAGTTTTGGTCTACGTTATTATTGCGATAATGACGTCCACCCGAGGCCTTGGCTTCGACTGGCCAAGCATCTTTCATCCAACAGCATTCGTCAATATTGTGAATCAAGAAGTCGCTGTAACCACCACCGCTAGCCCACAAGAAACCGTGGAAGCGATTGATCTGATACAACAACTCACTCATGTTGGCAGGCTTCTTTTCCGTTGCCGCACTACCGGTTGGCCCCGCCATACGATACGCACGCATCAACAGGATATCACCGATCTGACCATCTTTGATGCGATCATACAATTCGCGGCGAGCCGCACAATGTCGGCACATCAAGCCAACACCGACCTTAAGATTTTTCTCTTGAGAAAGCTTGGCCAATTCCAACATACGCTTGCTAGTTGGACCATCGACGGTGACTGGCTTTTCCATGAAAACGTTCAAGCCACGTTCGATCGCGTATTTGAACATCACCCAGCGAAACGCGGGGGGTGATGCCATAACGACAATATCTCCCGGCTTAAGACAATCCATCGCTCGCTTGTAACCATCGAAACCAATAAACTTTCGCTCTTCTGGCACATCTACTTGTGCTTTGAATTGACCAGCCAGAGCTTCATAACTGCTCTTAAGTTTAAAGTCGAAAACGTCAGCCATCGCGACCAGTTTGATTGGACCGTTGTCAACCGACAATGCGTTGGATGCAGCCCCCGTACCGCGGCCACCACAGCCGACCAATGCGACTTGAATCGTATTATCTTCGGCAGCATGCACGGCAGGGCGAGCCCCCGCCACAACGGTTGAAGCCGCCGCAATGACACCGGTATTCTTTAAAAAGGATCGGCGATCCGTACCCTGCTGACCTTCATGATTTGACATAGTTGAAATTCCTTGTTCGAGAAGAGTTGGCCAACCAACTTCTATGGGAGGAAACACGGGAGGGGAAAAACAATCAAACAAAAACAGAATCAATGATCTTCTTTGGGCTTCGGGCGATCCACTTGAACGGGCTCGTTCTTATCCCACTTTTCTTTCATCTCTTCTTCACTCGGCGAATTCAAAGGACGGACCACGCGGAATCCTACGTGCAACGCATCCGTTAAATACCAAATACTCACAGGCTCTTGCGGATCTTGTGCAATCCAGTCTTCAGTAGAACCTTCTCTGGCCGCACTACGTAACTGCTCAGGATCTTGATCCCAACCACCACCGCGCACAACACGTGGATAAAGAGTCAGCGGAATCTGGAGCGGATCTTTTAATGCACCCTCAGCTTCTGGATAACCATCTTCGGTATGCTGATCTAACACCCACTCCGCCACGTTGCCATGCATATCGTGCAGTCCCCATGGATTGGGTTTCTTGCGTCCCACTTTTGCATAACCATCTTCGGTATTGCCAGAGTACCAAGCGTATTCATCAAGCTCGGCCGGATCATCGCCAAATGAATAAGCGGTCGTTGTACCTGCACGACAGGCGTATTCCCATTCCGCTTCAGTGGGCAAACGATAGTAGCGGCCTGTTTTGGCGGAAAGCCATTTACAGAAAGTGCGAGCCGAATGCTGAGTCATACATACGGCGGGAAAGCCACGCTTTCCCATACCAAAAGTCATATCGGTATACGGCTTGGTAGGTTGACTTACGGAAAAAGCATCAGCCAACTTGTCGCGAAGAGTCGGTTCGCGATTATCAACCTGACGTCGGAAGATATCTAAGTCCGACATCCAGATATCATAGGCATCCCAAGTGATTTCTACTTTCGCCATCCAGAACGGTGAGATTTCAACTTCGCGCGGCGGTCCTTCATCCTCCTCCCGATTCGCTTCCGATTCGGGGCTACCCATCATGAACTTGCCACCTTTAATCGGCAGCATTTCAATGGTCGCATCGGAGTCGGAAATGATCTCTTTGTAAGACTTCATTTCCGCTTCGGTTGTAGCCACAGCATCTGGCACGACAACAACCGGTGGGTCTTCGGCATAAACTTGACAAACAACAGAGACTTGTAAGGACAAGACACCTGCACCCAACAACATACCATGAAGCAGCCAACTGCTGCTCTGCTTTGATCTGGCGCGAGCAGACGAAACAAAACCAAACATTCAAAAACGTCTTTCAAGGAAGGGTAGGGGGGGAATATCTGGGTCATCACGATCACTACATACAATGACTGAAACGGAGAGCTTTTGCAATTCCCTCCCCGTTGCCATCCGTTAAGCTTGAAAATTGTATTAACTCGGCTGATAGACCACTCAGAAGTGGCTTGTACACCATCTGTAGGGCATAATGGGAGGGGAGGGACAATTCCATGAGAAACGTCCCCCTCACTCACTTCTGCCTTGCTCACACCCTCAATGGTTCGATCTGGATGCCTTACATCTTCGTAATTCTTGCAATTTGTTTCGGGGATACGCTCCCTGCATCTGAAAGCGACGGCCCCGTCGAAGCCCCCTACGAAGGTTATGAACAACAATTTCCCTCCATGGGCACCATGGTCACCTTACAAGCCTTCACCAACGATGAAAAACAATTGAAGCGAGCCTTCGCCGCGGCCCAAATAGAAGTCGAACGACTGGTCAACATCATGAGCGATTACGACCCCGACAGCGAATTATCCAAAATCAATCAATTGGCGGGCACTGGAAAATGGAGCCCAGTCTCGCCCGAACTTTGGGAAGTTCTTGAAGCCTCAGATCGCTGGCATCGCCAGACCGACGGCGCTTTCGACGCGAGCTTAGGAGCCCTGACTCGCATGTGGCGAAAAGCTCGCCGCCAAAAAGAGATTCCTACACAACAAAATATTGAAATCGCCTTACAGCATTGTGGCTGGAAACATGTGGAATTGGATCGGGAGCAAAAACGCATTCGACTCGCCTTAACGGGTATGTATCTCGATCTGGGTGCGATCGCCAAAGGTTACATTGTCGATCGTGCCTTTCAAATACTTCGCAATGAAGGCCTTACGTGTTGTATGGTGAATGCGGGCGGCAATTTGCGCTGTGGTGACGCTCCACCCGATCGACCTGGTTGGCGCATCGAAATCTCGTCACTCCAAGAAGGAGAACCACCTCTGCGCAGAATTTATTTAAAGGATGCTGCGATTTCAACCTCTGGCGATCTATGGCAATTCATGCTGATCGAAGGGAAGCGTCGCAGCCATATTCTCGATGCTCGATCCGGCTGGGGAATCGAAGGGCCCGTTTCGGTTTCTGTTATCGCCAATAATGCTCAAGATGCCGACGCAGCGTCAACTTCAATGTGCGTACTCGGACGTCATCGCGGTCTTGAGGTTCTATCGCAACTGGGAGGCTACGAAGCACTCTTTCTGTCGAAGCTCGATCATCAAAAAAGCCTTGGAGAAACTCCGATCACTTATTCTGTGACCAGTGGTTTCTCGCAAGGCTTTAAATGATGATGTTCTTATGGGCTCGCCCGCTCATCGAATGAACGCGCTCGAGCAAGTTTCCCGTCTATCGTCCCAGACGCAATTCGACCGAACGGTTGCCTTGAGCATTGACGATATCGAGCTTCAATGCACGCCCTTGACGAATGCTGGCTGCAACATCGCTACTGCTCGTCACCTTCTTGCCGTTCACGCTCACGATCATATCCCCCAGCGATAACAAACTGGCAAAAGGACTGTTCGAAGCTAGACCGGTTACGACTAGCCCCGTTTCAGATTCAGGTAAACCATATTCGGCCGCTAGCTCAGGCGAGTTTGGTTCCAACTGTAAGCCCGGTAGCGTGGCCCCTGCACCACCCATCGCAGCCAACTTCTCATCAGTCTGCTCATCGATGGTCACTTGAATCGCCATTGCCTTTCCGGCACGTTGAACACGAAATTCGGCCGTCGTACCTGGCGTTGTACTGGCAATGATGTTGCGCAAACCGGGAACCGAGTCGACTAACTTTTTATCAACACTTGTGATGACATCACCAGGCAACAAACCTGCTTTTGCAGCTGGGCCTTCCGGAGAAACTTCTTCTACCAAAACCCCGCGTAGATCACCGGGCAAATCCTCTTTTTCCAAACGTTCTCGATCTAAGGGCGCTAATGCCAAGCCCACGAAGCCTCGAATCATGCGGCCATTGCGAATCAAACTTTCCACAACGCGACGCGTTGTGTTGCTTGGAATGGCAAAGCCAATGCCGTTATACGAACCGCTTCGAGAAGCAATCGCCGTATTGATCCCAATCACTTCACCTTGCAAATTTAATAACGGACCACCACTGTTACCCGGATTGATGGCCGCATCTGTTTGAATGAAGTCATCGTATTGCGTGATCTGCATATCGGCTCGATTGGTTGCACTAACAATACCTTGCGTCACTGTTTGTGCTAAACCGAATGGACTACCAATCGCTACCACCCAATCGCCAACTTCGAGCGATTCCGAGTCGCCGAACTTAGCAGCTACGAGCCCCGAAGCATTTACTTTCAGCACCGCTAAGTCGCTTTTCTCATCCGTACCAACCACTTTCTCAACATCTAATTCGCGGCCATCGCTCAAAGTAACTTTGAGACCGTCCGCTTGCGCTACCACATGATTGTTCGTCACGATGTAGCCATCTTCACTGATAATAACACCTGAACCGAGGCCTGCTGGAATCTCTTGTTCTTGAGCATTCGACTCGCCACCACGGGGCGCGGGAGCTTCGGATTGCGGGCCACCGAAATCATCTCCGAAGAAACGGCGAAATTCTTCTGGGATACCTGGCGGCACAGCCCGGCCTCCCCGGTTCATGCTCACTTTTTTCGTGGCAGTAATGCTGACAACGGAAGGCTTCAGAACCTTGGCTACCGCCCGAAAAGCTCCAGACAACTCTTCAGCTCGAGCGACTAACTGTCCACGCGCTGCGTCGGCGTCCGCGGTTTGCTTGGCATACACTTCTGACAAATTATAGGCGGGGGTTCCATTCCACATCCCGATCGCCACACCACTTAAGAGAAGGCAGCCTCCAACTGCCATCAAACTACCTAGTTTTCCTCGATGCATAACCTAAACCCTCAGAGCTTGTACGAAAATATTAGCAAAATAAAAATGGCCTCCATGAAGGGCGCTGACCTTTGGCTAGCCAGCAAAATCATACACCCGCCGCAGAGATGAACATTCCTACGCCATTCCGGACCTTGCGGTTCAGTTCTGAATCTGAAGAATTCATCCGGAACATATCAACGAAAAAAGGGCCCCCAACTGGGAGCCCCTAGACTTTTTTGGATTGGCAACATTCGGGTCTACCCGTTTGCGACCGGATGATTTTGTTCTCGTTATTTGGTGTGGGTTCTGCCGTGATCGCTTCTTGCGAAATCACTCCCCCCCCAGATCCAAGGACAGATGACTGGTGATGATTGGCATCTCCCCAATCTTACCCAATTGGTTCGGAGCGCGGCGCTGTCCATAATTAGGCCAAGCGCTAACCTCCTTCAACTCGGGCATCAATTCTTCCAACTGTTCTTTGAGCATCGTCACCAACCGATTGACCCGTGGACTGGTTGAGACTTCCTGAATCGCAGCCGTAGTCTTCATGATCTTTACTAATTGCGCGCGTTGCTGAACGGGTTGCGACAAGCGGCTGTTATTGTCAACCAACAAATCTGCGAGTGGCACATCTAACGCTCGCTGCCACACCTGCAACTCTTGGATCGTCAAATTGGTATAAGGATCTTCTTGCTGCTTGAGGATCCGAATCTCAATTCCCGTTCGCCGCGAGACACTGCGCAGCGATACACCCTGTTCGCCGCGCACTTCGCCAATACGATGATATTTGGTTCGTTCACGTAGCGTGTGTGAATGGGAATTGGACTCCTCGACATTATATGATTTTGGATGAGACGAGGAACTCAACGCATCTTTTTCAAAATGATTTCCTTCTTCAATGCAATCATTATTCATTGAAGGAGGAACTGCGGAAACGAAACCACTACTGCTGTACGGCACAATTGACATGCTAAACCCTCAATTCGCTGCGTTGCTACAGTTGACATACTGTTGGACGCAACATCACGACAGTTGTTCCAGCGACCCGAACGAGTCGAGTGTTCAGCGTAGAACATTTCTGAACCGGAGCGGTCAATCATTACCGCCGCTTAGGTCCTAGCAACGCACCAACTTCTAGTAGATGCGAAGAACTGTGAGCACATTCCCGTGCCATGTGATGCCGCATGCAGCGAGCCCTCGGCTGCAAGAAACGATCGATCGCGAGAAGCATTTCTTTCGAAAACCACTCGGACGATCTACTCTTCAGTCTATTAGCGAAGTGGGGTGTAAAAACAGACACAAAAAAATTTTTGTTTTGGAAATTTTGTCAATACTATGGTGATTGTGCGAATTCCCAAAACACCCACCCCACTTATTGCGTCACCCCAAATCGTGTGCCGCTCTTCACCACACTCTCAGCAAATTTTGGTGGTGCAACAGCATGGTGCGAAATGTGTGCGACCTCAAGCTGTCCCGTCGGTATTTCTTTGCTAATGGACCGTAAACTACTACGGCGTAGCATTTGAAGGCCGGAAAAGCGACCTTGCGATTCGTTCCACGAATCTGTAAATCGCTTGCTCCAAGGCATCAAACGTTGTAGCCATTGCTCGTCTACCCGTCGTGCGCTGGTTTGCGCCCTAGCCATCAAAAGCGACTTATCTGCCCGTAGTCCCCATAATCGTAATAGGTCGGAAACTCGAACGGGGGCACTCATTTCCTGGATAAAGATAATTTCACCAATCGAACGCTCTACCCCCATTTGGACGGCCTCCGCTGCCGGACGAGGTGATTTCAGTCGCAACGCCTGAACTTGGGGATACTGGCGTCGTAACTCATCCATGATCTCGGCGGTGAAGTCGGAGGACCCGTTGTCCACAAAAATCACTTCGAAGCGAACCCCTATATCGCCTAAACAATCCAATAATTCTTCGGCCCCTAGTTTTAACCAAACTTGGGCGTCCTTCAGTGGCAGTACCACGCTAATGGATTCTTGGCTCACGTTGTTCACTTTCGACTGGAATTACTTCTCAATAGACCAGATGTGCATCGGTAGATAGTTCGAACTTTGACATGCATCGGCGGGTCCCTATCCATAAATTCGGTTACACTTCAAAATCACCGTTTGTTCCAGTCTCGCGGCCTCACCTTGCATTTCGCATAATATCGAAACAGCCGTTTCAATCGGACCTCGATGCAAGTCCTCACCCTTTTACCCACAGAAAAGTCATGCCTTCCGACGACTCAAATTCAGCCAAGATTCTCCCGAACTTTGAAAAAGGAGGTGGATTATTGCCCGCCATTGCCCAATGTTCAGAAACGTCTGTTGTGCTGATGATGGCCTGGATGTCACCTGAATCCTTTGCTGAAACCTGCCAAACCGGCTGGGCAACCTATTACAGTCGCAGTCGCGGAAAACTATGGCGGAAAGGGGAAGAAAGTGGGCATCGACAACAGGTTGTAAGTATCCATGTTGATTGCGATGCAGATACCATCTTGTTGAAAGTTCAACAAACGGGTGCCGCTTGCCATGAAGGTTATCGTAGCTGCTTTTTCCGAAAGATTGATAACGCAACGGTTACCATCACCGAACCGAGATTGGCTCAGCCTGAAGAGATCTACAAGAAATCGTAACGTGATTTTTCGAAGGCTGGGTAGCCAGACGGGGTATAGAGTCAACCCATTTTTTGCGTTTGAAAATCCATCGGAGACGTGAGCCGCCCAGCGAACAACATGCTCATTTTATTCGGCATTTTCAACGCCTAGGCCGAAAATCTCGGCTCCCCTACCCTCTCGATTCTCATGCCTCTCTGCTCTATTATCTTCTAGGCCGTTATCTTTCCATTCTCGGCTGGCTATGTTTTCGCCGAGTGAGCTAGCCCCAAAAACATTCGATTTACCGAAACAGGAGAATTTTGAAATGACCGTGGAAGAGCGTCTCGAGAGTTTGGGCCTATCACTTCCTCCAGCACCCAAACCAGTAGGACTTTACAAACCGATGTTCCTTGTCGGTAACCTGGCTCATCTTTCCGGTCATGGACCATTAAAGTCCGATGGCACACTCTACACAGGTCGCCTCGGAGCAGACATGACCCTCGAGCAAGGTCAAACAGCGGCTCGTCAAACCGGTTTGGCGATGCTCGCCACACTCAAGGCGGGGCTCGGATCGCTCGAACGTATCCGCCGCGTTATCAAGCTCCTCGCGTTGGTACGATGCACGGATGAGTTTGATCAACAGCCTGCTGTGATCAATGGTTGCTCCCAGTTGTTTGTCGATATCTGGGGCACCGATCGCGGAATCGGTACCCGCAGCGCCCTTGGAACCAACGCACTCCCCGGCGGCATCGCCGTTGAAATCGAAGGTATCTTCGAAATCGACTAAGCCCTTCGGGTCAATCTCTCAATTCGCTAACTGCTTGTACTTTTCACTGTACTTGCGATATAGCTGAGAATGCCGACTTCCTAAATCGACAACCCGCCCTTGCACAAACGCCCGCTCGACTTGAGTGGGCGTTTCCAAGATATCGCCATCGGTTACAAACAAGGTTGCATCTTTTCCTGAGTCGAGACTTCCAACTCGATCCGCAACACCTAGTATCTCAGCGGGACTCAAAGTAATCGCTCGCAAAGCGGCCTCAGGACTAAGTCCATAGGCAACCGATGTAGCGGCATGATATGGCAAATTGCGAATGTTCGATCCGCCAAAACGATCGGCCGCCGCAATCGCAAACTTAACACCTGCCTTATTGAGTCGATCGGGCAGTGTGTACGAAGCATCGTAGGGATCCGATTCACGCTGTGGTACCCGATACACTCCCGCAATAATCACAGGCGTACCTGTTTCTCGCAACAGTGGTGCACATGCCTCAGCATCGTAGCCACCAGAGATCACCAAACGCAATTGATGAGCTTTAGCAAATGCAACTGCTGCTTCGATTTGAACGGTTTGCTCCGCTTCAACAATCAATGGCATTCGTCCATCAATCACAGGCAAGGTTGCTTCCAATCGCGCATCCCAAGGCTGCTTCTCTGGTGCCGCTTCACGTGCCGCTTTGTAGAGCTTGGCGTTTTTGATCCAATCATTCAACTCTTCAACTTGGCTCCCTTCGCTAGGTGGCGGCGGTCCACCGGCTCCGCGTCGCCCGCCACGCATGGATGGCCTCGGCCAACGAACGTGCATCCCCGCATTCATCTTCAGTGCCATATTCTCCCATGTCCACCCATCCAATTGCATCACGGCTGAACGACCATGGACCAATGAGCCCGTCGGAGCTGATAGCCCCAACAAAACACCATTGGCGCGTGTCACTGGAATAAGTTCACTATCAGGATTAAAAGCAACTTCTGCTCGAACGTTAGGATTTAGCGAGCCCGTTTCACCTGTATCCACCGTCGCTCGCACCGCCTCAATTTCGATCAAGCCGATCTGCGAATGCCCATCAAATAAACCGGGATAGACGTGCTTGCCAGCGCAGTCGACGACTTCGGCTCCCTCTGGAATAGCGACCTCTTTTCCAACAGCGGTAATCTTGCCGTCGACAAATACGACAGCGCCACCCTCGATCGTTGCACCAGAAACCGTATGAACCATACCACCCTTCAGTACAATGGGTTTGGTCTGCTTTGCGCCCGGAATCTGATCCGACGCCACGGCTCCAGCAACCAGACTCATGACCAGGGCCAAACTACCGAACCATCGGCGAAGCGAATAGAAACTAATATGGGTTGCGAACATTTTTTTCATTTGTGTTTACCTGACGTTGATTTTGTACTTGATGTGGATTCTGTTTCGCTAACTCGATATCAACTCGCGACTATCGATGCTGATGCGTAGCAGATTGCTGTTGCTTATCCCCTTTGGCATGACAAAACTCATCATGCCGCACCCATTCGCCGGCAGGATTCTCAGGCCGTTCGCCAGCTCCGAGAGTCTCCTCTCCACTATCAAGAATCTTTTGCACTAATCGATTTCTCAATTCAACCATTACCTGTCGCCTTGCGGCATCCTCTTGTCGATCAAAATATTTGCGACCATCGATCCAGGTTTGTTCACATCGCGACATCGTCGACAGGGGAGAACTGCTCCACAACACCAAGTCTGCCTGCTTGCCCACTTCAATTGAACCAACGTATTGATCGATGCGCAATTGTTTGGCTGGATTGAGCGTCACAAACTTCAACGCTTCATCTGGCTTAACGCCCCCATACTTCACCGCTTTCGCCGCTTCATGATTAAGATGTCGAGCCAGTTCGTCGTCATCGGAGTTAAACGAAACGACCACACCTTGTTGATGCAATAGAGCACCGTTGTGTGGTATCGCATCGAACACTTCAAACTTATATGCCCACCAATCCGAGAATGATGACGCCATGGCACCGTGAGCAGCTAAGGCTTCAGCCACTTTGTAGCCTTCCAAAATATGCTGCAGGGAACCAACCCGAACGTCGTAGTCTTCAAGCACTCGCAAGAATGCCAAGATTTCATCCTGTCGATAGCTGTGGCAATGTACCCAACGTTGTCCGCGAACAATTTCCAAAATCGTCTCACTTTGCAAATCGCGACGAGGGGGCAAACCACGACCAGTCTGCTTCCACTCTTGCCAACTCTTTTCATACTCTAAAGCTGCCGCAAATTGATCACGCACAATTTGCTCAACCCCCATACGCGACATCGGATAACGAATTGGACCTTGTGTGGCCATCGAGTTGCTGCGTTTGACGTTCTCACCAAGTGCAAACTTGATTCCTGGCGGCGCCTGAGCCATTTTCATTTCGTTTGGCAATGCACCCCAGCGCAATTTGATCACTTGATTTTGACCACCGATAGGATTCGCTGAACCATGCAAGATGTTGGCAGCCGTCACCCCGCCCGCTAATTGCCGATAGATATTGATGTCGTTGCAATCAACAAAGTCACCAATGCGAACCTCGGCCGTTATCGCTTGGCCGCCTTCATTTACGCCGCTATCGGTCGCCATATGCGAATGACAATCGATGATTCCAGGAGAAAGATGCATGCCCGTTGCATCCACGACAACAGTCCCTTCTGGTGCGTTCAGGCCTGCCCCAACCGCCGTAATAATACCATCCTCCACCAGCACATCGGATTTATCCAAGATGCCTTGTGGTCCGGAGGTCCATACCGTTGCATTCTTAAATAGAAACTTGCCAGAAGCCTGGGGAGCTGCCTCTAATCCGGCTGCCGTGAGTGGATAACGCACGCTGGAAAGGACCTTGCTATCGCTTTCTTTCTTGCGGTTGTCACGTCCTTCAACGCTGTTACCTTCAACGCTGTGACCTTCAACTTGGGCATCTTCTTTCTTCTTCTCCGACTTATCAGCCTTCGGTTCACTTTTGCTCGATAACTCCGGGTCGAAAATCGCGGTCACATTCGAAATCGTACCATCACTCCACAAAACTCTTCCTACCAAACGCGCCCCATTCTCTGATGGCAATAGCGTTAATGTGAGCTGCCCCAGCCCTTCGCTACCTTCAACGAGGTCTTTCGACTTAAAGCGTCCACTGAGTAAACGCTCTTTCAAGGTGAGATTGTCGAGCTTAATCGATTGAGGCTTCTTATCTTTAGCTTCTTTACCCTCTTCACTTTTCTTACTCTCTTCGCTTCCCTGGATTTCTGCGGCAGCAGGCTCTTCTTTAGCGGTTTCAACAATTTCACGATCTTTGCGAAGCGAGCCCGTTACTTTCTTCTTTGAGTCCGCAAGTTCCATCCACAATGCGGCTGGTTTACCTGCCGGCCCTTGCAGGTCAAGTCGGTATGTACCATCCACCGAATCGCGGCCTTCGCTGGCCCAGGAGAATCGCTCACCTTGAACCCAAGTTTCTTGAATTTTGGCGTTCTCTTCCCATAGTTCCTTGTCCGACACGATCAAATTCGCGAGTTTCCCCGCTTGAATGGTTCCGACAACATCGCTGATACCGAGCAATTTTGCTGGGGTGATTGTGCAAGCTTTTAAAGCTTCTTCAGCTGACAAGCCACGCTGAATAGCTTTTCGAATGGAATTTAAGAATTCGGTGGGCTCACTTAGCCCGTTACTTGTCAAAGCGATTGTTACGCCCGCATTGGCGAGTCGACCAGGATTTTCTGGTGCTAATTCCCAGTGCATCAATTCACCGAGTTCTGCCTGCAATGCTGTATCGGCAGTCGCCACGTTTGGAGCCCGTGGAAAATTGACCGGTACCAAAATCGGGCGATTCACTTTTGCGATCGCATCCAAACGCAAGTACTCACGACCGGAACCACGCACCACATAGTTCAAGCCGAATTCACGAGCGAAGTCATCTGCTCGCAACACAAACAACTCATTCAAGCCATCAAAAACAAAGAGACGATTATCGCGAATCTGTTCACTTAAAACATCCAAAGCATCGCACGCTTCAGGTTGTTCGATACTTTGGTCTTTGTGATAAGCTTGCCAAGCGAGATGATACCACTGTGCATCGAGCATGGCTTGACGAGCTAGCGCGACAGCTCCCATCGGACTGGAAGGATAACCTTCTCCACGAGCGCTGACGGTTAAGCGAACGTGCTGTGCCCAATCTGCTTTGAGCAAGCGATCGGCGAGTGGTTTAGAACTGGTAGCTACGACGCAGCTTGTGCCTTTGATGATTCGATCACGAGGAACCACCGTCACAGTAGCGATACCAGCCCGACGAAGTTTGTCCATCGCAGCGTCATCAACGACCATTCCGTTTTTCATTTGACGCTGTGGCGAGACTTGAGCATTCCAGTAAGGGAGACCTGGTTCCGAGCTAACGACAGCTTCGGCTTCGTAAAACGGTTCAACGAAGGCTGGATAAATGAACTTACCTGCCAAATCGATGACCTTGGTACCAGCTGGCACTTTCTCTGCCGTGGTTAGTGCAGCCACTTTCCCCTCTTCGATTAAGAGGATTTGGCCGGTAATCGATTTGCCCGGCTCCACAACAATTGTCGCACCCGTTATGGCGACGCTGCTGGGCGAGTTGGAGCGAATCCCCTCCCCAGGTCGAAGCCGTTGATCTTGTCCGTTTACTGGATAAACAATCCCAAAGATTGCCGCCCAAAGAACGAGGTGCTGAACAATGTTGCGCATGATGGATGGCTTGGTAGAAAAATGGTGAAAACAATTGGCCCGGATAGTTCAGAATTCCTGAACCATTCGGGCCATCTCCTCAGCAGTCGCAATGAAGTTGCTTCTACTTCAGGCACCATTGTAATTGGCTGTGGGGCAAAATTCATCCACGGGAATTGCCAGCCAGTTCAAACCAGTCCAAATCGGCAAATTCCCAGCGGCAGCCGATTTCCCGCCCAATAGCAAGGAAGTTTGTGACCTAGCATTTGATGACGCGTGTTCCGGCGATCTGGTCATGAAGACATTTTTGGTCCGCTGAGAAAATCATTAGGGCGTCAACCAAAGCGTACAGGCCACCCAAGATTGGAATTAGACTCAGAGCTTGGGTAATAAAAATTCTCTTGAAGTAAGTGGTCGTAAGGTCGGGCACTTCAGTGTCGCCGTCGCGGACAACTCGAATTTTGAGGAGTTTTTTGCCAATAGTCTGGCCAGAGGACACCAGAAAATAGCCGTTTAGCAACAAGTACGTTGCAACACCCAAAACCCACCCAACAAGTTGAAGTACGATATTACCTCCTATGGACTGAACAAAATCCGGCCCCATCACAACGGCCAATCCCATTCCCAAACCGAAGCCAAGCACGAAGCTGATCGGTGCGATGATAATACCATCCACTAATATCGCCAGAAAACGTGTACCTCTACCCGCCAATTCCACATTGCTTGAGCTACTAGGCCCGGTGGCATAGCCTCCGTAAGCATTTGGAGCAGCGAAAGGATTTTGATTGTTTCCGTAACTTGACATTCATTTAACTCCGAATTAGTGACAGGTGAGAAGCGGATACCCAATAGCTGGGGTACCTCGGAAAGCCATAGATTACAAGTTGGCCTTTGCAATGAAAACAAAAGAATAAAAAAAATTCGCCTTATTTGGTTCATAACTCACATTCACCCTGACGTCTGGGTGAATGAAGCTGGAGCCGAACTCTGCTACAATGAAATGCAACTCTTTTTCATCCAGAACATCCATAAAGAAATTCCGCATGGCCCTATCTAGATTCTCACCATATTTATTTGCACTTTCATTTGGTCTATTGATTTGCAGCCACTTGAATATTGGGGTTGCTCAAATACCAACAGATGCCGCATTGGCTGACATCGACATCAACAATGATTGGCCGTGGTGGCGCGGCGCATCACGCGATGGCAAAACCACTTCTGGTGCAGATATTCCAACGGAGTTTAGCGAAACACAAAACGTGATCTGGAAGACCGCCGTGCCGGGACGCGGTCATGGCTCGCCCATTATTGTTAAATCTCTGGTATGCCTTCCCACTGCCGATGAAGAACAACAAATCCACAGTGTTGTCGCCTTCGATCGCCAGTCTGGGGAACCATTATGGAAACAGGACTTAAGCCAAGGAGGTTTCCCGGCACGTAACCACCCCAAAAATACCGAAGCGAGCAGTACGCTAGCCTCAGATGGAACTTTGATCTTCGCCACGTTCTTCCACCATAAGACTGTCGAGCTTTATGCATTGTCACTTAAGGGGGATGTGGTTTGGAAGAAAGTTGCCGGCGCTTTTGACCCCAAGATGTACGAATATGGATACGCTCCGTCTCCCATCCTGTATCAAGACATGGTGATCGTAACGGCCGAATATGATGGTGAGAGTTTTATCAAGGCCTTTCGTCGTCAAGATGGTGAGGAGGTTTGGTCCATCAACCGCCCCAAGAGTATCAGCTTCTCGTCACCCGTAATCGCCAACATTGCGGACCGCCCCCAGCTTTTGTTGAGTGGCCAACAGTTTGTATGCAGTTACGATCCGAGCAATGGCAAACAGATCTGGTCCGTTATCGGAACCACCTTCGCAACTTGTGGCACCATGGTTTGGGATGGAAACAATGTGTTCGCCAGCGGTGGCTTCCCTAAAGCAGAGACGATCGCCATTGTGGGTGACGGTTCCAAAAAAGTGCTATGGCGCAATAACAAAAAATGTTATGAGCAGTCGATGCTAGCCCATCAAGGCTATGTGTATGCTCTCACCGATAACGGCATCGCCTATTGCTGGAACGGCGAAACGGGGGAACAGAAATGGGAAAAACGCCTAAAAGGCCCCGTTAGCGCATCACCCGTATTGCTGGGTGACAGGATACTTTGGGCGAATGAAGGGGGCAGTTTTTTTGTGTGGCGAGCCACCCCAGAAAAATTTGAATTATTGGTCGAAAACCAATTAGGTGACGAGTCCTTTGCTTCCCCAGCAGTAGCGGGGGGGCAATTGTTCTTGAGAGTTGCGAAGCAAGAAGACGGGAAGCGCCAAGAATACCTCTTTTGCATTGGTAAGAAGTGATTTCCTAACCTTAAATGTCCAAACAGCGACAAAGCATGGGGAAATTTGCGGAATTTTTTGCCGTATCCTCCGTTCCACGGGCGATTTGCAGCCAAATCCCGCCGGGGCTTAACCTACCCTTAATCGGCACCAGCGGCCCCTAAGGCTCCACTACAAAATCGACTGCGGATTTCCCCTAAACTCTTCCGAAATAAGTATCTACGATTGTATTTCCTACCTTTGTTTTAGAGTTGCCACAGCTCGAAGCGTTGGATAGGATCACTGTCGAAGGAAGGGGTCCCTCTTCCTAACGTTTAATGAATTCCGGTATGACCATACCCCGCCTACCCGGCAACCAGCCAGCGTTCGACTCACAATCGACGCTCTTTTCCTTTTCTTTAGATCGTTCTTCGTTCAAGAGCTTGGACAAGTTGGGACAGCTGTACGGAATTGTGACTTGCCCGATCTTTTAAAGTTTGTTTTCGGAGTTATCGTGCCATGAATGGCTCGCGACCCCCGCGTTCTCGGTTCAATCGCCCTCTCGGTGATCGCATGCCTGGCGATCGTTCCTCCGGCGACCGCAATCACAATGATCGAAATCATCAGGATCGAAATCATCAGGATCGCCCCGTTCGCAGGCCTAGCGATTCCAGTCGCTACCACGACCAACAAGCCCAAAATCCCGACTCACCGCTCGAACAAAGAATTCGAGAATTGGATGCAGAGCGAGAGCCCCTCTCTTTAGCAGAAGAAATCACCGGCGAAGCTCTGCGCCGTGGCGAGGAGCTCCCTTCCCGTGGTAACCCCGAAACCAATCCACCACTCGACCTCGGACAACTGCAGAAGATGTCCCAGCAAGAATTGCTTGACGCTGCCCAACGCGAGAGAATTGCGGAACCCAACAGCTTGAGCCGCCAAGAACTGATCTTCGCCATCTTGAAAGCCAAGGTGCGTTCCAATGGCCTGATGTTCGGTGAAGGCACACTGGAAATACTCCCTGATGGATTCGGCTTCTTGCGCAGCCATGAACATCATTACTTATCGTGCCCCGACGACATCTATGTCTCTCCGAGCCAAATCCGTCGTTTTGGTTTGCAGACAGGAGTAACGGTGTCGGGACAAATTCGCCCACCCAAGGAGAATGAGCGCTATTTCGCCCTCCTGCGTGTCGAAGCCATTAATCACCAAGATCCCAATCTGCGTCATCAGAAAGTGGGATTCGATGACCTTACACCGCTCCATCCGAATGCACGGATCATTATGGAGACCGATAGCAACACTTTGGAAACTCGCGTCGTCGACATGCTGTGCCCCATCGGGTTCGGCCAACGCGGCTTGATCGTGAGCCCTCCGCGGGCTGGCAAGACCATCCTGATGCAAAAAATGGCTCGTGCCGTTCTGAAGAATTATCCTGATGCGTATGTGATGATGCTTCTGATCGACGAACGACCAGAAGAAGTCACCGATATGGAACGAGAAGTTCGCGGACCAAACTGCGAAGTCATCAGCAGCACCTTCGACGAACCACCATCGCGACATATCCAAGTGGCCAACATGGTTCTCGAAAAATCGAAACGCATGGTTGAGTACGGAAAAAATGTTGTGATTTTCCTCGACTCAATCACTCGTTTTGCTCGCGCATGGAACAGCGAATGCCCTCAGTCCGGCAAGCTGCTAACCGGCGGCCTCGACGCTAATGCTCTGCAGAAACCGAAGTCCTTCTTTGGCTCGGCTCGCAAAGTAGAAGAAGGTGGCTCATTGACGATTCTGGCCACCGCTTTAGTCGATACCGGCAGCAAAATGGATGATGTTATCTTTGAGGAGTTCAAGGGAACCGGTAACCTGGAAATTGTGCTGGATCGCCGCATGGTCGAACGCCGCATTTGGCCCGCGATCGATATCCACCGCAGCGGTACACGTCGCGAAGAAATTCTTCTAGATCCAGAAGAATATCGCCGTATCGGTTTACTACGCCGAGCAGTCGCTGAAACCAATTCGCCGGATGCGATGGAGATGATTGTGAACCGCTTGCAAAAAACGCGCACCAATGCAGAATTCTTGATGAGTCTAAAGACGTGAGCCTGGCCTCTCCGTGCCGTTTTTACCCACTCGCCATCCAATACACCCCGCCTACTAAATAATCTGAGCGAAAGAACCGGAATGACTGTCACATATACTGCAGATAAGGGAACTGTCAGCGGCAAAGTTGGGATTGTTGTCTCGCGATACAACCAAAACATTACCGGCAAGTTGCTGGATGCAGCTATTGATACACTACAGAAGCAGGGAGTATCTGGAGAGAATATTATTGTTGCTTGGGCGCCAGGCGCTTGGGAGTTACCGTTACTTTGCCAAGATCTGGTTGAAAAGCCAGACGTTTCTGCGGTTATCAGTCTAGGCTGTGTGATTCGTGGCGAAACAACTCACGATCAACACATTAACTCGTCCGTAAGCCAAGCCCTCATGCAACTATCCCTGAAACAAAGCAAGCCCGTCGCGTTCGGTGTCCTTACGGTCAATACTCTCGAACAAGCCATTCACCGCAGCGGCGGACGCGTTGGCAATAAAGGCGAAGAAGCGGCGGCAGCGATTATTGAAATGCTTAAAGTTCGAAGCCAACTGCGCTAACATCATGTCCGACCTCGAGCCATTTCCTAAGCCTAAAACATTATCCAAACGGCAATTGGCCGTGGCTGCTTCATTGATTGTAGCCCTACCTTTGGCACTGGTGGCCTGGATGGCCTTTGGCCTGGATGTAAAACCAGAGCCCGTTCTTGATGCTCAAATCAGCACGGGCGTTATGTCTTTCTCACCTGACGATACACCCCAAAGAACACGCCTGGTTCCCGCACTTGTTATTACCAATAACAGCCAAGATGACTGGGGAAATGTTTCCGCTTCGTTGAATGATCAGTTCTTTTATTACCATCGCGAAAAACTGCGTGCAGGTAGCGAACTGAAGATACCGCTTGAGTTCTTCGCCACCAAAGGTAATTCTGTTTTCCAAGCCTCTTCAAATAAACTTACCAAAGTAACTCTATTCGCTCAGATCCCCAGCGGTGCACGAGGCGTTAAAGAAGAAGAAATGAACGGGTTAAGAATGGAATCGAAGTAAAGCTTCCGTCGCTTGGAGGATGAGAATCTATCAGCTACGGAAATAAATCATGAGAGCGACATAAGGGGAGCTGTGAAAAGGCTCCCCTCCACGGGCAAACTAGCCGATCATGATTCCGTCCGCGTTTGCTTTTTCAAGCACAGGATCCATCTTGCCAAAGATTTCGCCGACACCGTCATAGAAGATGCGTCCGATTAATAAATCGGTCAAGTTCCCGCGGAAATTTGGATTGGCTTTCATAAACGAACCGAAGCTGAACTCCTTGGTGTAGAACGCTTCTACCAACTTGCGGATCCAACCCACCCCTCCCTTGAACTCATCGCACCAACGACCCAACTGCGCTGCCGAGACATCACCTTTAGCTAAGCCATCAATCACGGCATCTGCTGCTTTTTCACCCATTACCAACGCAAAATAGACACCCGATGAATAGATGGGATCAATGAAGCCAAGCGCGTCACCTACCAACCCCCAGCCTTCTCCCGCATGCTTCGTGGTCCAATACGAATACTCTTTTATCACATGAAGCTTGCCAATGCGTTCAGAACTCTCCAAGCGACTTTGCAACCCAGGACACTTTTCAAGCTCCTGCTGATAAACGGCGTCCGTATCACAGCCTCGCTTCAGCATGTAGTCCGTATCGCCCACGCAACCGATGCTGGTAATGTTGTTGGACAACTGTATGAACCAAAACCAACTATCCTTAGTAATTGTCTGCATTATGATCGTAGCGCCACTATTGTCACCCTCGTCACGGCGAGCATTTTTCTAGTAGCCCCATACGGCCGCCTTCCTGAGATTAGGATTCTCTTCGCGAATTCCCAACTTGTGGGCAATCAATGATTGCTGTCCCGAACCGTCGATAACAACCTTTGCGTAAACTTCCTTCAGTGTTCCATCGGCCAACTTAAGCTTCACGCCACGCGCTACTTCCCCTTCATCCATCATAATGTCCATGACCCGGGTCGCATCATGGCAATCAGCCCCAAGCTCAGCAGCTCGTTCGAACATCATCTGATCAAAATCGGCTCGCTCGACTTGCCAAGTGGTACTGCACTCGCGCGGATCATGTTCCGTGAAGTAAAAGGGAGCGGACTCTTTCCTCGTAGCGGTCACGAATTGCACACTCTTTTTGCTGACGAACTCACTTTCCTTCATTCGGTCCAAAAGCCCAAGGCGTTGAAGTGGCCAGTACGTCTCGGGCATGAGCGATTTGCCAACATGAAAGCGTGGCATTTTCTCACGTTCTATCAGCAAGGCTGAATGGCCCGCCTCCGCGATCAATGCGGCCGCCGTGCAACCAGCAGGCCCACCACCAATAACAATGACGTCATATTGATCTCTCATGACTCGATCTCCTAGGCATCGATTCCTGCCCAAAGTGATCATTACAAGTATTTTGGGACAACAATAGTTGTTTCAACGACAAGACGACGGTTGTCCGTTTTCTTAACCCACCTGCGGTGTATTGGGCAACTGATCTGGAATCTGAGCCGCTAAACGGATAAAGTCCCGGCGCAGGAAGGCCCAAACACTGCTTTCCCCAAACAAACATCATTGCCATAACTCATTACCAAAAAACAACTTACGGCATAAAAAACCGGAAACCAACTCGACGTGACAAACTCTTCCCCTTCACTTTTTTCTGCGACGGGAGTTCGGCAAACCCGAGCTTGGCAGCGATTTGCTTCGCTTCTCCGTTGGGGGGGGCGAGAATTCATTCAGAGCTTGCACGACCTACGTCAAGCTGCTCTGCATTGGGTTCACGATGAAGGGGGAGGATTGGCGGCAAGCGTTTCTTATTATCTCGCTTTGTCGCTATTTCCCATGATGCTGCTGCTCTCCAGCGGTGTCGGCTTGTTCCTCAAGTTTTCACAATTGGGACAAGATGCACAAGGACAAATCCTCGACGTACTCGCCGAACATACTTCGCCGGTTGTCCGAACCCAGATTGAAGAAGTACTGTTGCAAATGCGTGACCATGCATTGCTCAGTGGACCGGCAGGATTGGTAGCGGCCACTTTAGCAGCGATTGGTGTCTTCTCACAATTCGACCGAGCTCTCTCGCGAATATGGGGGATCAAGCCGATCCCTAGTAAGGGCTGGCGCGATTCACTGCACCGCTTTATGACCCATCGAGTTTCTGCCTTCTTTATGCTAATCGGCTTAGGCATTATGTTGGTGATGGTCTTCATTTTGAACTTATGTTTAACCGCATTTCACACCTTAGCCGTCGATTATTTGCCACGTGGCGAACGGTTTCTAGCTTTGGGTGAGATGGTTGTTACGATTGCTTTGAACGGACTTATTTTTGCCATTCTCTATCGAGTGATCGCCAAGAAATCGATGCGTTGGGATGATGCTTATCGAGGTGGTTTGATTGTCGCATTGGTCTGGGAAGCTGGTCGCAATGTACTTGGACTTACCTTGATCGGCATGCGTTACACAACCGCTTATGGTGTTATCGGCTCCTTCATCGCATTGCTCGCATGGTGTTATTATGGCGTTTCCGTCATCCTGTTTGGTGCCGAGTATATTCAGGTAATACAGGAACGCCGAAAATCGCTCTTGTCGGGACCGCCATTGGAATTACCATCAGCAACAACTGCCAACGTTCTCACTCACCCCATTAACTCCGCAGGGGATGCGGCGCCAACCATACTCCCGTTCCCATCTCCATCCGATTCTTCCGACACAAACCGCCCGCCGAGCCTACGTATTCGTCCACGACGCGTCGCTTAGCTGAAGTTCCATGGTACAGGTTTGAGCCCGCATGGGTTATACTTAGACCGGTACATCCTCCCGTTCATGACTTCGTCGGAATCGATCTGAAATGTTATGCCTCTCGAACCCAGCACCGCTTGATGCATCCATGAGCGTAGGGGAGGGGAGTCACACGCTTTTTCGATCCATAGCCGCATGGGGTGCGTTGATTATCGCTTGGATGTTGCCTCTCCCCATCTCTGCTCAAGAGAACAAAATTGCGTCCGAGACGCCATTGCCTACGGCTGAATATCTCAGCGAACTCGAAATACTTGCTGACAAATGCGAGGAACTAAATCTACCTGTTCAAGCCAATCGAACTCGAACCTGGTGGCCTCAAACACGTACTGATCAGACATGGTTAGTATTTCTACCAACATTAGAATCCACAGGGAGCAGCGATAAAGACGAATTGGTCAGCAAATGGCAAGCTCGATTCGAAAGTTTGCGGCGCAGACATGCTTTGTATTTACTGGAAGAAATTCAAAAGCTCTTGGAGGCAAGAGAAGAAACCGATGCATACCGCTTAGTATGGCGAGCTTATCGCGAAGATCCACAGAATAAGCAGCTTTCTTTTGTATTGCAGAGCTTCTTGAATGCTTCGGGCATCGATTCCAAAGCTCGGCTCGCGACCACACCGCATCCCAAATACAACTGGCCCGCAAAATCATTTCATCGAGTTCAGTTGCCACACTTTCGCGTTGTTAGCAACGCTGATGCCAATATCCTCGAAAACTGGACGCAAGAACTCGAAAAAATCTTTGCGGTATGGACGCAAGCTTATCCCGACTTATGGCTCGCACCGGGTGCGCTGAAAAACCGTCTAGCTGGAAAAAACGTTCCGTTAGAACGCAAAGCAGAAATGAATGTAGTCCTTTTCAGTTCGCGCGAAGCCTATCTTCAACAGTTAGGCAAAACAGAACAGCTTATTGAGAGTTCGGTGGGATACTATTCACCTAAAGACACAACTTCCTTTTTTTACGTCGAAGCCAACACTGTTTCCTATAACACTTTGGTGCATGAACTGACACATCAAATTCTGCAAGAAGCTTCGTTGCTGCGAGGGAGCGAACCATGGCAAACCCCAAGCGACTTCTGGATAGTGGAAGCCATTGCGCTACATGCCGAATCGATTTGGATTGGCGATGAATTTGCGACCGTTGGTGGGTGGGAATCACCTCGATTACAAGTGGCGCGTTACCGGATGCTGCGTGATGACTACTGGATGGACTTGGATCGCCTTCGCTCGCATTCCGCAGAGAACTGGAAACAACAAGATGAACTTGCCAGGGCCTATACCCAATCTGCAGGCCTCGCCCATCTGTGGCTTGACCATCCAGATCCTGCAAAACGAGAAGCTTTCTTTCAATATCTGACGTCCGTGTATCGCAACAAACCGAATCCTAAGCTGCTCGATAGCGGTATTCCTACTAGTGAGATAAAAAACCAGTACGAAGAGATGCTGCAAATCTCGGCCCAATCCCTCAAGCAAATACTACCCAATCGACAACTCGAAGAGTGTGTGTTGATCGGTTGCGAGTTGCCGCCCGATGGCTTGCGATTTCTTGGTGCACAAACGCAATTGAAATGGTTGGATCTGTCATTTATGGCTCTAAACGATACTCACTGCGAAGCCTTAGCGAAAATGCCGAACCTAGAACGCTTATCCCTTGAAGGGACGCCGATCACTAGCTCAGCTTTGCAAAACCTAACGGGTTTACAAAAACTAACCGAACTTGATCTGTCTGGCACCAAAATCGACGATGAAGGTCTTCAACAACTTACTCAACTTCCTCAGTTGGAAACATTGTGGTTAACACAAACCCAAGTCAGCGACGCGTCTCTGTCGGGTCTCGAGAAAATGAAAACATTGAAGTTTGTGCAGGTCGATGGTAGTCGCGTGACTAGCGCAGGCTGGAAAACTTTCCTGCAAAAACGCCCTGATCTTGCTCCTCAACAACCGTAGACCGGAGGATTCCTTCCTCCAGTGTGCGATGTGGGACAAGAGCATTTGCCGCACATATCGGCAATGGGAAACATCTGCAATGGGAACCATCTGCGTGAAACCTATCGCTAGGTAGTAGGGTAGGGATGATATTAGGCTAAGTATTTGGTCGGGAACGATGCGGCAACTTATCAAAGTGCGGCGACTTACGGTCTTGCGGTCCGCGGTGAGGAACATGGGATGAATTCCACAGAACCCCATATCATAACCGCAACGATCGTCTCTCCAGAAATCATCACTGCGGATAGGGTTGACCTTCCAGAGTCAGACGCGCCCGCGATGCCAATAACGGCGACTGCCCTAAATGCCTTGCTCGACAGCACAAAATCCACTACCCCCACACGAACTTGGGGTGCATTCTTGTCAGCTTTGGCATGGGGCGTACTGCGCATCCCATTTCGATTGTTTCAGTTCGCATCGCTACTCTTGTTGTTGGCGATTTGTAGCACGCTCCCAGTTCTCCAATTGGCCAGCCTAGGCTACATGCTGGAAGCGGGTAGACGGATTGCCAAAAATGGAAACTTGCTTTGCGGGCTTCCAGGTTTAGCCAAAGCCGGGCACATCGGAACGTTTCTCTTGGGTGCTTCGCTTACCTTTTTGCCTGTATGGCTAGTGCGTGATTTTGCCATTACGGGGCAATTGATTGACCCAAGTAACAACTCCGTTCAGATTCTCGAGATAGTTTCGTGGGTGATGTTTGCGATGTGGGTTTCGCATCTTATGTGGTCTGTTGCCCGAGGCGCTCGTTGGTGGCATTATCTCTGGCCTCAACCTATCCGCATCTTGCGTGAAGCCTGGCGTCCCATCTTTTGGAATCAAGCGATGGATCGTTTGTGGAACGGATCTTCAGCGTTGAATTTACCCAATCTTTGGTGGTTAGGCTTTAGAGCATTTATAGGCGGTTTGTGCTGGCTCGCTATTCCTGCGACCTTTATGGCTATTGGTTTACGTGGCGAGGATCGCACACCACTTCAAGCATTGATCGGCTTTGTGGGCGCCATCTTGATGATGTTAATCACGATGTATTTACCCTTCTTGCAGATGAACCTCGCCGTCGAGAATCGATTCCGAGCCGTCTTCGAATTACGCAAAGTGCGTCGACAATACAGCAGCGCGCCGTGGTCCTTTTTATTGGCTAACTTTCTGACGTTAGCCTTAGCTCTGCCACTTTATCTGTTGCGAATCGAAGCCACACCCGGTGAGTACGTGTGGTTGCTCTGCTTGTTCTTCGTTTTGTTCTCACTGCCGGGGAGGTGGTTCTCTGGCTTCGCTATTTATCGAAGCCAACGCACGGGCAAGAAACATGGTTGGTATAGTCGCTTCCCTGCGTACTTAGTTCAATGGGCTTATGTGCCGATTTATCTCGGATTCCTGTACCTCTCGTTGCTGGTTGTATGGGATGGCATTGCCAGCGTGTTTTTCCAGCACGCTTTCCTGATTCCGCTTCCGTTCCAGGGTACATAGTTCTTCGCAAAGCACCAATCGCTTTTAGAAGACCTCGATGCTCTTGATGGCGCCGGCTCCTTGACGTTGGGCTGCCTCTAAACAACGCAACGCTGCTTGGATTAAAGCTGTTGAACGGAATGATTTGTTGGGACGCCCCACTGAAGCTAACCCTGCTACCAAGCCATTAGGAGTTTGGCCCTGATCAACATCAAGCGAAACCATTTCATGGGATAACAATGCTGAACTCCCATCAAGCACCGTTCGAATCCAAGGCATCAGCTTAAGTCGATCTCCACCACCTTGGACATAAATCAGCTCACCACTGCAAACACTAAGCAACTTGGAGAATTCACATTCATCATGTGTTTCGCTCAGTTCGTTGCATACTTGCTCGAGCCATACGCGAGACTGATTATTCTGCACTTCCAGATCGCTATCAATTCGAACTGCAGTCGATTTCAGATCTCGAATCACAACTAAATTGACGGGGACTTCCAGATTGCGGGCTTCATTGAGGATTGAATCCAAACACAATCGCAGTTCGTTATCATCGAATGCCGGAAAATATTCTTCGATGGCTGGATGGGTTGCCGATGCGGGCAACTTCGGCAATGCGTGCGAAGAACCGCGAAGACTGTCGGCTAGCGCCGAGTTTGCGATGATCTTAGGTTCCTCTTTTGCAACTACCTTATCACTATTGGGATTCTCTCTGTTCAATTCAAAACGATGCTCAGAACACATCGCAGTTTTGGCGCGTTCGACCAGAGCTAGTAGAGCAGACCGCTGGTTAGAGCTAAGGTCAAGGCACAGGTCCTGGCCAAACGAATTCCCTGGAGACAACAGAAGCAATTCAGCATCTCGAAAATTCTTTTCCCAATCACTGGCATCATATTCGGGATTGAGGTCACTCTCTAGACTAGAGCCTCGTTCGCCCAACAATGCGAGACTGCGATCGACCAACTCGCGACACCACATCGGGAAATCAACGGTCAAATATTCGGAGGCAAAATACGTAGGGAGCCAAGCCTGCTGTTGAGCAGCTTCCGTAAGAACTTTCCACTCTTCTTCAATCACCACACGCAATTGTGAGAGCGCTAACAAGCTACAGAGTGTCTTTAAAGTGTGAGGTAACCGTTGGCTTTGCTCTTCGACCGAAGTGGTTCGATAATAAGGAAGAGTCGAAGCGATGGTGCAAATCGCCAGATAGGGATAAGGTCGAGGATTAGCTGCCGAAATTCGTTCCGCCAGTTCACCAAGCAAAGTGACGCGTGCTTGAGGTGCAGCAGGAGACTCAGAAGCGATCCATTGGCAAACATCGACCGGGAGCGGCTGAACACGTGCGATGCGTTGTGCAATTAGTGATTCTCTGAGGTCAGTGCTTGTCGCTGCCACGGCCATGGTTACTCCGAGTATTAAGTACCTAAGGGAACTAGTACTCAGGAGTCTAGCTTATGGTTATTGCTAAGCAGCGGATTTTTTCGAGGCTACTTCTTTCCTACTAGTGCATGCACGTTTTCACGAATCCAAATATTGCGAAACTGGACTGGGTTACCATGAAATTGAAGGTGAAGTGGGTCTTTTTCCGGATGTGACGAATATCGGGGTGGTTCGGACCATGAGGTTCCTCCCGATAATTCGACATGATTATGGATCAAAACGCCGTTGTGCATAACGGTGAGAAATGCGGAATTTTTGAGTGATCCATCCGCATGGAATTTCGGAGCGGTGAAAAAGATATCGAAGCTTTGCCATTCTCCTGGTCCGCGCGATGCGTTGACCATGGGAGGTTGCTGTTTGTAAATAGCACCGCACTG